>NZ_LJQT01000235.1:0-8535 GCF_001400515.1 Pseudomonas meliae
TCGCACTCTGCGTCGTCAGTACCATCGTGATCGAAAAGCACTTCTGTGGCAGTGGCCAGCCCACGCTCTACATCACACAGCGGTCTGCCGTATCAGGTGGATCGGGTTGACTCAGAACTCCAGCTGCGCCGAGAACGCTACAGTGCGCGGGTCGCCCAGGTAGCTGCTGTTGAGCCAGTATTCCTTGTTGGTCAGGTTGCTGACGTTGACACGCAGGGTCAGGTCGTTTTCCGAGACGCGCATTCGGTAGCGGGCACCGGCGTCGAAGGTGGTAAAGGACGGCAGGTCGTTTTCGTTGCTTTGGTCGGTGTATTGCTTGCCGGTATAAAACGCTCCACCGGTTACTGCCAGCCCAGGCACAGGGTTGATGTCGTACTCGGCATAGACCTTGGCCAGTTGCTTGGCGACGTTGGTCGGTGCGTTGCCTTCATCCGCGGCGATGCCGGTTTTCTTGATCTTCGGGTCCAGCAAGGTAAAGCCGCCGACCAGTGTCAGCTCCGGAACGACTTTGCCGGTCACGCTGAACTCCAGGCCATTGTTTTCCTGACGTCCGTCCACCACGTAAATATTCGAGGCCGTGGTGTAGCCGTTGGGCTTCTCGATGTTGAACAGCGCCAGGGTAAACAGGGTTTCACCCAACGTCGCCTTGGCACCGATCTCGTATTGCTCGCTGACTTCCGGTGCGAATGCCTGGCCGGCATTGGCTGCGCCGCTCGGGGCGACACCTCCGGATTGCAGACCTTCTATATAGGTGATAGGTGGCGTAAGTGGTCAGCCACGGCAGTGGCTTGTAGACCAGCGAGATATTCGGCGAGGTCTTGCTTTCGTTGTATTTGGTCTCGGTCTCTGCGGAGCCGAAAGTCTTGGCGTAAACGAATTCGTTGGCGTAAGTCTTGATCTGCGTGTTGGTCACGCCAAGAATCGCCGACCATTGCTCGTTGAAGGTAATGATGTCGCCGATCAGAAAGTTGTTGCTCTCCGAGCTATTGGCTAGACGCTGGTTGCCGTGGCCAATCGAGTACGACGGTTTGCCGACCTGAGGTGTCTGGTCGAGCGGTATCGTGCCGACTGGCGAGGTGTATTGCGGACCAGGCTGACCAGGCGTGTATGGGATGTGGTCTTCGTACTGCTTCTGGCGAGATGTATTGCCCTGGTACCCCATCGTGACTTTGTGGCCGAGAAAGCCGGTATCGAATGCTGCATCCAGAAACAGCGAGCCGGTCTTTTCTTCGGTTTCGATCGGTGCGAAGGCGTATAACGGCTGCGAATACAGACCCGCGCTGTAAACCGTCGGCCCGGTGTAGGTGTTTTCCGAAGTGTACTGCTGGGCTGCAAAGGCCGCGCGCAAGGTGAATGTATCGTTCAAGCGCCATTTGGCGCGTACGCCCGCCTTGTCGGATTCATAATCGGAAAACGACCACTTCTGGCTGTAGAGTTTGTCGTTGTCCAGCGAGGCTGCGCTTGGGCGTAACGACTGATCACCAAAGTACCAATAGCTGGTCAGGCCGCGAATTTCGGTCTTTTTGTGTGAAGCGTCGAACTGCACCAGCAGGTCGTCGGAGACGTTCCAGTCCAGCGCCAGGGAAATCATTTCGCGACGACGCTTGTTCATGTCGACAGCGGTTTCGCCATCCTGAGTCAACACGTTCAGGCGATAGGCAAACTTGCCTTCGCTGTCGATCGGCCCGCCGAAATCGCCATGCAAGTAGTAGTTTTCGCCACCGGCATTGCCCATGCGTGACGCTGTTATAGCGTTCGTAAGTGGGGCGCTTGATGACGTAGTTGACCAGCCCGCCTGGCGAGGCCGGGCCATACAGGAAACCGGTCAGGCCGGTGATGACTTCCAGCTGTTCCATCTCTTCAATGTAGTTGCTGCCATCAGCACCATTGGTAAAGCGCAAGCCGTCATTGGCGATGTTCAGGCTGCCCGCGCTGCTGAAACCACGAATGTTGACGGCGCTGGCATAACCGGCGCTGGTCGGCGAGTACATCTGGGTGAATGGGTTGTGCTTGATGACATCGTCCAGCGAGGTGGCCTGAATGTTTTTCAGTAGAGCCTGAGGCGTCACGCTGATGGAATAAGGCGCGTCCTGCAGTTTCATGCCGCCCAGTGCACCGACGCTGCTGATGTTCTCACTGCGATAACCGGCTGCTTCCGAACCTTCGGCGGGCGCGCTGTTGGCATTGATGTTCACATCCGACAGGTTCAAGGCGTTTTGTTCCATGACCATCAGCGTGTAGGTCCCGGCGCTGCTCTGCACCAGTTGCAGGCCGCTGCCACGCAACGCCTCACGCAAGGCTGTCGCAGCGTCGAAATTCCCCTTTACCGCCGCGCTTGTTTTGCCAGCAACCAGCGCAGGATCGAGGCTCAATGCCAGACCACCCTGGCTGGAAATCTGGTTCAGCGTGGTCGCCAGAGGGCCTGCAGGCAGGTCATAGGCAACCACGCTGGCCTGCTGCGCGGCCATCAGCAGCGGGCTGACCAGAGGCGTGCACAGTGCAATCGCCACGGCCAACAGACTGGGACGCAGAAGGGTGTCTAACGAACGGGACATCGGGCAACTCCTGATGGAATATTTCTCAATGCCTGTTAGCCGAGCGAAAGTTCGAAAGTAACAGAGCTGATTGAAAATAATTCCGTTTCAGGATTCAGTTGGCCTGCGGCATTACTCCGGAATGACCTTCAGGTGAGAAGTATCGGGAGCAGCTTGTGACTCGGGCCTTTCGACATGGCCCATGTCGCTGCCCACCGGTGCCAGGCTAAATCGGGAAAGATCCAGCAGCGGCGCAGCGGGCTGAGGTTTGGCAGGCAACAGGTCGACCCCCGCTTCGGCCACCGAATAATCCGGCGCATCGACACTATCGAAAGCAGCCATATACGCGTCACGCGGTTTGATCTGCAGACGGCCCGTACCCGACTGCGGGGTGGCCTGGGATTTACGCAACCAGGTAGGAGCGTCGGGCGGCGGTGCCAGTTCGACCTCTTCCATGGGCAGCGGGGTATTCATTTCCAGCACATGAACCCGTGCGCCTGCACGCTCCAGCGTTGCGCGGTATTTTTCAGCGGTTGCCGCGTCGAGGTTGTTTTTCAGGACCAGTCGGCACCCGGAGAACAGAAGCTCCAGACGCTCGGCATCGGCATTGAATAGCTTGCCAAGGTTGGCCCTGAGCTTCTCGGGCTGGGCTCCGGCGACCAGTTCGGCACTGAAGACAATTTCGTAGACACTCATGGAGACACCGGTAAGCACGTCAATAAAAAGTATGGCGTAGCGTCAGACAGCGCAACAAGCGCGTTACCCTTGACCGTCGAGTTGGTAGACTCAGGCGTCAAACGGAGCACATCCATGTTTTTTCAGGCGCACATTACAAGAATCATAAGCCTCGCGCTGATCATGTTCGGTCTCAGCGGATGCTCGTTACTGAGCTTTGACAGCGTCCAGGATCCGGAAGTGCATTTGCTCAAAGTCCAGGTGGTCAAGGCAGGGCTGACACAACAGGATTTCAAGCTGTATTTCGAGGTCGATAATCCCAACGACTCGGACCTGTTCGTGCGCGGCCTGAACTACAAGATCTCGCTCAATGACGTTGTGCTCGCAGACGACCAATTCAGTGATTGGTTTTTCGTCGATGCGCATAGCCGGAAAACCTTTGTGGTGCCTGTTCGTACCAACCTTTGGCGGTACGCGAAATACATCGCTCAACTGCTGAAAAAACCTGATGAGCTGATCCATTACCGGCTTGAAGGCAAGCTCAAGACCGGCATGCTGTTCAGGCACAACGTACGGATCGGCAAAACCGGCGATGTTGCACCAGAGGAGCTGATTCAACGCAAATAAGCAGGCGGCCTAACCGCCCAGCTTGCCCTTGATCAGCTCCAGCAGAAACTTCCAGATATCCGCCGCCCACAATGCCCGATTGATTGCGCTGATCAGCGCTCCACCAAACGAGCCCAGCAGAAAGCCCACGCCTGTGGTGTTGCGAGGGTCGGCCACGCCCAGATAATCACTGGTAATGCCGGTGAGAAACACCGCACAGGCCACGCCAGTGATCAAGAAAACCAGCCAGGCACGCCAGTCGAGCAAGCCTGCCTTATGCCACCAGCCTGAGATGATTGCACCCACCAGACCGGCGACCAGCCATTCGCCCCTGTCTGCCAAACCATTCAAGATATCCATCGGACCTGACTCCGCTCAAGAGATACAGCCGTTCACGAACACAGAAATTCAGACGCTGAGAGCCTGCCATTCGAATGGCAGGGAACGGGTTGATGAGGGTCATCCTGGTTGACGTTCGGGCCCGCCCTGCCCTTGATCGCTTCCTTGCGCGTATTGCGGGTCGATGCGGCGGCGGTATGTGAAGCTGGAACCAAAAAATTAAGCATGCTTAAAAATAAAGTGAAACGCTTGCCATCAAACGTGGGGCAGCACCTTATAAACGCTCAGTTATCGATATAGCGCTGCCAGCCGATCCTTACCGAACCGTCTGGCTGAGGATCGACCTCGATACCTTCGGTTTCTTCGATTTCCCGGAGCACCACGTTCCAGCTGTCCTCAGGTTCATCGTCGCGTCGGGCTACGATGACCCACTGGGTCTTTTGAACATTCGGCGCAGATACCAGCCGTTGAATACGCTTGCCGATCTGTTCATAAGACGACGCGCCTGTCGGCCCATTACGAGTGCCAGTCATGACTGCCTCCCGGAGATAACTGTATATAAATACAGTATTCCAGCTGCAAGACCTGCGCAAGCACTTCGTAGGACGCGCTCCGCTTCACGTCGCGACGGATAACGTCCGCAAGCCTTGTACAACAAGGCTCATAGCCTGGCGGTCATTCTCACCGCTACGCCAATGATGCGACAGTCGGCACCGCACTCGATCATTTTGTACGCAGGATTCAAGGGCTTCAGGTAGCGTGTGCCGCCGTCCTCGACCAGCTTCTTGAAGGTCGCCTCGTTGCTGGCGGGCAGCTTGGCGATAACGAGCTTGCCGGGCTGCACGTCGGCTTCTGTATCAACCAGAATCATCATCCCCTCTGGCACGCTGACGCCAGTGGGTGCAGTCATCGAGTCGCCCTTGACCTCCAGCCAGAACGCCGGGCCCTTGGAGTCGTAATCGGAGATTTCATAGCGATCGGAAAAACCGTCGGGGTAAGGCTCGACGGCTTCCTCCCAGGAACCTGCCGACACCCAGCTGATTACCGGATAACGAAAGGACATGTTCGGCTGATCGATCAGGGCAACGTTGGCGTCAAAGGGGGCTTCCTTTTCAGGCCCTTCGCCAATCGCCAGCCATTCGGCACGAAAGCCCGTGGCCCGCGCCAGTGCATAGAGGTTTTCTGGCCGCAGGCTTTTGCTTTCGCCGCTGATCCATTGAGTGACGGCAGAATTGGCAACGCCGCACTGTGCGGCAATTTCCCCTTTCTTCATGCCGCTGGCGGCAATTGCCCTGGCAATACGCTCTTGTCGGGTCATAAGGTTGGCTCTGCGCATGAGAATACAAAGACGCTGAAAAACGCTCGAAAAAATAAGCATACTTAAATTTGCAATCATATGTGAATCGAAATATGCCGATACTGCTTCGTCCCGATTTGCTGGATAATGCGCGCCAGATTTATTTGCGGAGTAAAACCGATGAACCAGCAAGCCCATGTTCATGGCCCCGATTGCAACCACGACCATGATCACGATCATCACGACCACCAGCATGGCCATGTGCACGGTCCGAACTGCGGGCACGCCCACCAGGAACCGGTGCGCAACACCCTGAAAGATGTGGGTCGCAACGATCCTTGCCCGTGCGGCAGCGACAAGAAATTCAAGAAGTGCCACGGCGCGTAAAGCGTTGAGCGTTCTTCTGACGGCCTGCATAAGCAGGCCGTTTTCATTTGCGCGCATCTTCAAACGCGGCGGAACAAGAGGCGTGTGGCCAGCTTCTGCAAAATCCTGAAATAAACTCGCCCTCCCCGCTTGCGCGCTGACGGCCTGCTCTCTAACGTAGCGACTTTTGTACGTTACCCCTCAAGGAGCTTGCCCATGGCCTCGCCAGCCCTTCGTCATTTTCTACCCCGATTCGGCGCTGCCGCCGCTGCGGCGAGTTTCCTGAGCCTTGCCGGCTGCCAGTTGGGCGGCGGTGATCCCGAGACCGTACTGCCTGCTTCCGGGACGTTCCCGCTCAAAGGGCTGGCGCAAAACGTTTCCGTGCGCCGCAACAACATGGGCATGCCGCTGATAGAAAGCAGTACGTACCACGATGCGCTGTTCACCCTCGGATACATCCATGCCGGTGATCGCATCGGTCAGATGCTCGGAATGCGCCTGCTTGCGCAGGGCCGTTTGTCGGAAATGGCCGGGGCGGACGCGCTGGAAGTCGACCGTTTGATGCGCTCGGTCAACCTCAAGCAAAACGCCAGCGACCTGTATAACGCCGCCTCGCCTCGCTTGAAGCGCTTCTTCGACGTTTATGCGCGCGGCGTTAACGCTTACCTGTTCCGCTACCGCGACAAGCTGCCGGCCGATGTCGCCAGTTCGGGCTACAAGCAGGAGTACTGGAAACCGGAAGACTCGGCGCTGATCTTCAGCCTGCTCAATTTCAGCCTGTCGGTGAACCTGCAGGAAGAGCTTTCGGCACTGGTGCTGGCGCAGAAAGTCGGGGCAGACAAACTTGCCTGGCTGCTGCCGACCTACCCTGACGAAGAACTGCCATTTGCCGAAGCCGACAAGCTCAAGGGCCTGAACCTGAATAATCAGGTCAACGACCTGAGCGACCTGAACAAGATCGCCTTGCAGCTCTCGGACCTGAACATGCTTGGTGTTGCAGCCTCCAGCAACTGGGCCATCGCGCCGCAACGCAGCCGAAGCGGCAAGAGCCTGCTGGCCAGCGACATGCAACTGCCTGCCGGGCTCAACTCCGCCTGGAGCTTCGTGCAGATCCGGGCACCGAAATATCAGGTGTCCGGTGTTTCCATCGCAGGCTTGCCGCTGGTCCTGAGCGGTTTCAACGGCAAGCTGGCGTGGAGCATGAGCAACGTCAAGGGCGACAACCAGGACCTGTTTCTGGAGAAGATCAAGCGCGAAGGCAACCGCATCTCTTACATGGCGGATGGCAAGTGGGTGCCGGCAGCCTCTCACCAGGAAACCTTTCTGGTCAAAGGCGGCAGCCCAATTCGTGAAACAGTTTACGAGACGCGTCATGGCGCATTGCTCAATGCAAGCGCAACGCCGCCCGGCAATGGCTTGAGCCTGGCGCTGCAAGTGCCCAACTTCAAGGACGACAAGAGCCTGGACGCGTTCTTTGATCTGTCCCGTGCACCCAACGTCGAGAAGGCGTTCGATACCAGCCGCGAGATTCGTGCGATTACCCTGAACATGATCTTCGCCGATGCCTCGAATATTGGCTGGCAGGTCACCGGCCGCTTCCCGAACCGCCGTGAAGGCCAGGGCCTGCTGCCTTCGCCGGGCTGGGATGGCAAATATGACTGGGACGGTTTCGCCGACTCAATGCTCCATCCTTACGACCAGGACCCGCGTCAGGGCTGGCTCGCGGCGGCCAACCAGCGCACGATTCCAAAAGGCTACGGCATGCAGCTCTCCAACTCGTGGGGCTACCCGGAGCGCGCCGAGCGCATTGCCGAACTGGCCAACAGCGGCAAGCAGGACCTGCGCAGCACCGTCGCCATGCAGTACGACCAGACCACGACATTCGCGGCCAAACTCAAGACCATGTTCCAGGCACCGGGCATGAGCAAGCCGCTCAAGCAGGCTATCGACGCCCTGCCGGAAGCGGATCGCAACAAGGCCCGCGAAGCGTTCACGCGCCTGATGGCATTCGATGGCAAGCTCAGCGCAACGTCGGCTGACGCTGCGCTGTACGAGCTGTTTCTGCAGGAAAGCGCCAAACAGATTTTCCTTGATGAGCTAGGCCCGGAAACCAGTCCTGCCTGGCAGGCGCTGGTGGCCAACGCCAGCTCGTCGTATTCGCCGCAAGCCGACCATTTGCTGGGCCGTGATGACAGCCCGTACTGGGATGACATCAAAACCCCGCAGAAAGAAGACAAGCCAGCCATCCTGGCGCGCAGTCTGGTGGCTGCAGTCAACAGTGGCGACAGCCTGTTGGGCAGCGATCACAAGGCCTGGCAATGGGGCAAACTGCACCGCGACAACTGGACCTCGACCAGCCCGCTCGCCAAACAGTTGGGTGGCGGCGAGTTCAATCGCGGTGCCTCACCGGCAGGTGGTGACCACAGCACGCTGAACGTGTCCGGTTTCGAGTGGGGTAAAGGTTTCGATACACACGTGGCCCCCGGCCTACGCATGATCGTCGACTTCAGCCTTGTCGAGCCTATGACCGGCCTGATCAGCACCGGCCAGTCCGGCAATCCGGCCAGCCCGTATTACGCCAATAGCATCGAGCCGTGGCAGAAGGGGCAATACATGTCGATCCCGCTGCAACAGCAGAACTATGAAAAAGGCTACGGCAAGCAACGCCTGACACTGACGCCGGGCAAGTAAGCGCCGAAAACCGGACGCGGAGCGTCC
>NZ_LJQT01000467.1:0-21969 GCF_001400515.1 Pseudomonas meliae
TGGCCATGGTGGTGATTATCAGCGCTGTCGTGCTGATTGGCCTGCCGCAATGGCGCAGGTCGGCGGTACGAAAGGTCGGATCGACACGCACAAGCTAACCGAGGCGGGCCGGACAGGTTAAACTGCGCGCCTTGCGTTGAATTTTTCCTACGGTATTTCCATGACATTCGCCTCTCTCGGCCTGATCGAACCCTTGCTGCGCGCCCTCGAAGCGCTCGGTTACCAGACTCCGACGCCTGTACAGACCCAGGCAATTCCTCCGGTACTGGCGGGCCGCGATCTGATGGCAGCTGCCCAGACCGGCACCGGCAAGACCGCAGGTTTTGCCTTGCCGCTGTTGCAGCGCCTGACCATGGAAGGGCCGAAAGTCGCGCCTAATTGCGTTCGCGCGCTGGTATTGGCCCCGACCCGCGAACTGGCCGATCAGGTTCACGAAAGCATTCGTCAGTATGCCGAGCACCTGCCGTTGAGCACTTACGCAGCCTACGGTGGCGTGAGCATCAACCCGCAAATGATGAAGCTGCGCAAGGGCGTGGACGTGCTGGTTGCGACACCGGGACGTCTGCTCGACCTGCATCGCCAGAATGCAGTCAAGTTCTCCCAGTTGCAGACCCTGATCCTCGATGAAGCCGACCGCATGCTTGATCTGGGCTTTGCCGAGGAATTGCGTGGCATCTACGCGGTACTGCCCAAGCAGCGCCAGACCTTGCTGTTCTCCGCGACCTTTTCCGACGAAATTCGTCTGCTGGCCGCTCAGATGCTCAATGATCCGCTGACCATCGAGGTCAGCCCGCGCAATGTTGCGGCGTCATCGGTCAAGCAATGGGTTGTGACCGTGGACAAGAAGCGCAAGGCTGATCTGTTCATCCATCTGATGAAAAAGCATCGCTGGGGCCAGGTGCTGGTGTTCGCCAAGACCCGGGTTGGCGTTGATCAACTGGTGGATCGTTTACAGGGGCTGGGTCTGAACGCTGATGGTATTCACGGCGACAAGCCGCAGGCCACTCGCCAGCGTGCGCTGGATCGTTTCAAGAGCAATGAAGTGAAGATTCTGGTTGCCACCGACGTGGCGGCTCGTGGTCTGGATATCGATGATCTTCCGACGGTCGTCAACCTGGACCTGCCGATTGTGGCCGAGGATTACATCCACCGTATTGGCCGCACCGGTCGGGCGGGCCTGACGGGCGAGGCGATCTCGCTGGTGTGTGCCGATGAAGTCGAACTGCTGTCGGCCATCGAAGTGCTGACACGCCAGACGCTTGAGCGCAAGGAAGAACAGGACTTTGAGCCTGAGCACCGGGTGCCGACTACAGATGCCAGCGGCCAGATCCTGAAAAAACCCAAGAAACCGAAAAAGCCCAAGGTCTCGGGCAGCAAACGTAACCTGGGCAAATGGGTCGACAGCGGCGAGTCAGAGCCTGCGCCAGCGGTCAAACCCATACGTAAAGTGCCGGTCTTCAACACCGGCCCGCGCAAGAAGAAGCCTTGATATACGCATGTGGGCGCGAGCCGGGCGACGCTCCCACAGAAGGATTTATGTATAACGTGAGCAAGCTCCCACAGGTTATCCGTGGGCTTTGTGGGAGCGAACTTGTTCGCGAAGAGGGCAGCGCAGTCGACGAATTTGCTGCGTTTGGAATATAGCCTTCGCGAACAAATTCCCACAGAAAGGGTTTATGTATAACGCTGAGTGCAGAGCATACGCACAGGAATCACTGTGAGTTCAGCCACTCCACCATCCCCAGCCCCGCAGCGCGGCCACTGGCGAAGCAGGCGGTCAGCAGGTAGCCGCCTGTAGGGGCTTCCCAGTCGAGCATTTCGCCTGCGCAGAACACGCCGGGCAATTGCCTGAGCATCAGACGCTCGTCCATGGCTTCGAAGGTCACGCCACCTGCGGTGCTGATGGCCTCATCGATGGGGCGTGGTTTGATCAGGGGCAGTGGCAACGCCTTGATGGCTTCACTCAACAACAGCGGATCGGCAAACGCTTCACGAGGCGCAAGCTCGCGTAAAAGCGCTGCCTTTGCGCCGTCCAGGCCCAATTGGCTGTGCAGGTGCTTGGACATCGAGCGCGAGCCACGTGGTTTGCTCAGGGCTTTTTGAATGTCTGTCAGCGTTTTGCCGGGCAGCAGGTCAATGTCCACTGTCGCCGAGCCGCGAAGGTTGATCTGTTCACGAATTTGCGCCGACAGTGCATACACCAGACTGCCTTCCACGCCCGTCGCTGTCAGCACGCATTCGCCCAGGCGCAGGGCATGGCCATGCAGGCCCATGGCGATATTTTTCAATGGCGCACCGGCAAACTTGTCGCGCAGCAGGTCGCTCCAGGCGCTCACTTCGAAACCACAGTTGGCGGCTTGCAGAGGTGCAACCTCGACCTGCCTTGCTTGCAGCCATGGCAGCCAGGCCCCGTCAGACCCCAGCCGGGCCCAACTGGCACCGCCCAGTGCCAACAACGTGGCCGCAGGGTTGAGCGCCTTTTCTCCATCGGCGCAGGCAATGCGCAGGCTGCCATCGGGGTTCCATCCCAGCCAGCGGTGACGGGTATGGATCGTGACGCCCGCATCACGCAGCCGCTTGAGCCAAGCGCGTAGCAGCGGTGCGGCTTTCATGTCAGTGGGGAAAACACGGCCCGAGCTGCCGACAAACGTCTCGATACCCAGCTCATGAATCCACTGGCACAGCTTATCGGCACTAAAACTACGCAACAAAGGCGCGATCATCGGCGAACGTTCAGCGTAGCGCGACAGAAAAGCCGGGTAGGGCTCGGAGTGGGTTATGTTCATGCCGCCCACCCCTGCCAGCAGAAACTTGCGCCCTACTGAAGGCATGGCGTCATACAGATCGACGTTCAGCCCTGCCTGGCTCAACACCTCTGCTGCCATCAACCCCGCAGGGCCGCCTCCGATAATGGCGACGGTTCGGGAAGCAGGAGAGGCGAGGTCGGTCATGGTCAGCGAAGTATCGATAGCAAAGGAGGCGGGCATTCTACCCGAGCGTTGTTTTCAGGTGTGGTGCAACTCATTGGCTGCAACCGCGGTTAGGTGCACGCGCAGTCATAAGCCCATTTCGTCCCAGACCCGTTGCGCACTGTGATGCAGGATCCCGTGGCGTCTTGCCAGCGCCTGACGGTCCTTGCTGTAGCCGCCGCCGATCACGCCCATGACCGGAATGTCGCGGCTCAGGCAATGACGCAACACGGCTTCGTCGCGATTGGCCAAGCCCTGATCGGTCAGTTGCAGATAGCCCAGCGCGTCATCCTTGTGAACATCCACTCCTGCGTCATACAGCACCAGATCCGGCTTATAGAACGGCAGCAGGTAGTTGAGCAGGTCGTCGACGACGTTCAGGTAGTCAGCATCGCCCATCCCCATCGGCAGGGGGATATCCCAGTCGCTCTGGGCCTTGCGCGCCGGGAAGTTCTTTTCGCAGTGCTGCGAGACGGTAATGGCGTCCTCGGTATCGGCCAGAATACGCGCCGTACCGTCGCCTTGATGCACATCGCAGTCGAAGATCAGCACCTTGTCCACGCGTCCGCTCTGCAACAGGTACTGACTGATCACCGCCAGGTCGTTGAAAATGCAGAAACCGGCCGGGTAATCATAGTGCGCATGGTGAGTGCCGCCCGCCAGATGGCAAGCCATGCCGTGCTTCAAGGCCTGCTCGGCAGTCAGTAACGAGCCACCCACGGCACGAACCGTGCGACGTGCCAGCGCCTCGCTCCAGGGCAGGCCCAGACGCCGCTGGTCTTCACGGGACAGGTCGCCATTAAGGTAGCGGCTGATGTAGGACGGGTCATGAGCCAGCGCCAGAATGTCCGCCGGGCATAACTCGGGACGCATTAATTGAACGTCACTGGTCAGGCCGCTGTCGACCAGGTAGTCACGTAACAGACGGAACTTGTCCATCGGGAAGCGGTGATCTGCCGGGAAGTCCGGGCTGTAGTCTTCATGGTAGATAAGCGGTAGGGACATTTTGCGTCCGTTGACAGGTCGAAGCCCGATAGTGCCAGCAAAGCGTGCGCACGCCCAGTTGTCTGGCGTAGTGGATAACTACACTGACGCCCACTCATGTCTCGTTACACGGGGGAATCGATGGAACCGATACTCAAGCTAGACAGCGCCCGGCTGCTGATGCGGCAGTGGCGCGACGATGACTTGCCAGCATTCGCCGAGATGTGCGCGGACCCGCGCGTGATGCGTTATTTCCCCGAACCGCTGAGCCGTCTTGAAAGCGCCGCCATGATCGGACGGTTACGTGGTCATTTTGCCGAATTGGGCTTCGGGTTTTGGGCGCTGGAGCGTAAGGATACCGGCGAATTCATCGGTTTTACCGGGCTGCATGTCGTGGGTTTCAAGGCATCTTTTACGCCGGCCGTGGAAATCGGCTGGCGACTGGCTTATGACCACTGGGGCCTGGGCTTTGCCAGCGAGGCGGCATGGACCGCGCTGGGCTGTGGTTTCGAGCGCCTGAATTTGAAGGAGATCGTGTCGTTTACCGCGGTCAATAATCAGCCGTCGCAAAAAGTTATGCAGGCAATCGGTATGCAGCAGGATGAGTCCGGCAACTTCGATCATCCCAATCTGGATGACGGCCATCCGCTCAAGCCGCACGTGCTGTACCGGATCAGCCATGAGCAGTGGCTCAGGACGCTGAAGCCTTGATCAGGGTGTAGATTGAATTAAGCCAACCATCTTAAATCTGTATCATTCCATTCCAGTGGGATGGGCCAGAGGCCTGTCGGAAAATGCAGCGACTGCCGTTGCCGTAAAAGTGCAGAGTCGATGTGCAAGAGGAGTGAGAATGAGCCAAGTGCTGGATGATCTGGTTGAGTTGCTGACGCTGGAAGCCATTGAAGAGAATCTTTTTCGCGGCCGCAGCCAGGACCTGGGTTTTCGCCAGCTGTTTGGCGGTCAGGTGCTGGGGCAGTCGTTGTCTGCCGCCAGTCAGACCGTCGAAGAGGATCGCCACGTTCACTCGCTGCACGGCTATTTTCTGCGCCCTGGCGATGCAGGCCTGCCGGTGGTCTATCAAGTGGACCGCGTGCGCGACGGCGGCAGTTTCAGCACGCGCCGTGTGACTGCCATTCAGAAGGGCAAGCCGATTTTCACGTGCAGCGCCTCTTTTCAGTACGACGAAGAGGGCTTTGAGCACCAGGCGTCGATGCCGCAGATTGTCGGTCCGGAAAACCTGCCGTCCGAGCTAGAGCTGCTGACGGGCCGAGCACACCTGATCCCCGAAGCGATGCACGACAAGTTTCTGCGCCCCAAACCGATTCAGTTCCGCCCCGTGACATCCGAAGACCCGTACGATCCCAAGCCAGGCGAGCCGGTGAAGTACGTGTGGTTTCGCGCCGATGGCAGCCTGTCGGACATGCAGGCGCTGCATCGTTACATGCTGGCTTATGCCTCCGACTTCAACCTGCTGACCACTTCGTTACGGCCGCATGGCAAGACGGTCTGGCCGCGCGATATGCAGGTCGCCAGCCTCGATCACTCGCTGTGGTTCCACAACGACCTGCGCACCGATGACTGGCTGCTCTATGCAATGGACAGTCCCTGGGCAGGCAACTCCCGCGGTTTCTCACGCGGCAGTATCTTCAACCGCGCCGGGCAACTGGTTGCATCGGTCAGCCAGGAAGGGCTGATCCGCCATCGCAAGGATTGGGCATGACACTCGACGGCATACAGCACTGGGTGTTTGACATGGATGGCACCCTGACCATCCCGGTCCACGACTTCCCGGCAATCAAGCGTGAACTGGGCATCCCTCAGGACGACGACATTCTGGGGCATCTTGCCGCGTTGCCCGCTGAGGAATCGGCGGCCAAACACGCCTGGCTGCTTGAGCACGAGCGCGATCTGGCGCTGGCTTCGCAGCCTGCCGAGGGCGCGGTCGAGCTGGTTCGTGAGTTGTCGGCGCGCGGCTATCGGTTGGGAATACTGACCCGCAACGCTCAAGAGCTCGCGTACATCACCTTGAAAGCCATCGGCCTCGCTGACTGCTTTGCTGTCGAGGATGTACTGGGCCGCGACGAAGCGACCCCCAAGCCGGATCCGGCGGGTTTGCTGACGCTGGCCGCTCGCTGGAGTGTCGAGCCGGAGAAGATGGTCATGATCGGCGACTACATGCATGACCTGAACTGCGACCGTGCGGCGGGTACCAAGACCGTTCTGGTCAATCTGAAAGACAACCCCTGGCCTGAACTGACCGACTGGCATGCGGAGGATTGCACAGTGCTGCGCGGGATGCTGAGGTGATCTGAGCTGCCTACCGTGCCAATGCGGAGCGCTCACCGTTATCCACAAGTGTTTGTGGGAGCGACCGGGGCGGCAATCCGCATTGCTCGCGAAGACGGTATTTGAGTCGATGCATTTTCGACGATTATGTTGACCCTTTCGCGAACAAGTTCGCTCCCACGGCCTCCGGCCAGAATCAATAGCAGACCTTTATATAACGATGAGCGATCTGCGTCCTCTTCCTGATTGCCGATCAGGCGCCGATAACGCCGCCATCTTCCCGGGTGATGACCATCACCGATGAGCGCGGTTTACCGTTGGGCAAATGCTCGGGGAACGTGGAACCACCGTTTTCACCGGGATGCTGGATGCCGATGAACATGGTTTTATAGTCCGGCGCAAAGCTGATGCCGGTGATTTCGCAACCAATCGGCCCGACCAGAAAGCGACGAATTTCGCCGCTGGCAGGATCGGCGCAGAGCATCTGGTTGTTGCCCATGCCCGCGAAGTCACCCTTGTTGCTGGAGTCGCCATCGGTCTGAATCCACAGTCTGCCGGCTTCATCAAAGCTCAGGCCGTCGGGGCTGTTGAACATGTTCTGTGCGTTGATATTGCTCGACCCAGCCTGCGGTGTACCGGCATGCACAGTCGGGTTACCCGCGACCACGAACAGGTCCCAGTCGAAGGTCATCGCTGAAGGATTGCTGCCTTCTTCGCTCCAGCGCAGGATCTGCCCGTATTGGTTCTTGGCGCGTGGATTCGGCCCGCCTACAGGCTGACCCTCTTCGCCGCGTTTGACATTATTGGTCAGTGTGCAATAGACCTGACCGTCTTTGGGACTGACTACGATCCACTCCGGGCGGTCCATGCGCGTGGCTTTTACAACGCTGGCTGCCAGGCGCGCATGAATCAGCACTTCTGCCTGATTATTGAAACCGGCAGCCGCGTCCAGGCCATTCTTGCCATGAGTCAGTTCGACCCACTGGCCCTTGCCTTTCGGATGATCCGGATTGCTGTCGCCTGCATCGAACTGCGCCACGTACAAGGTGCCGTGGTCGAGCAGGTTACGGTTGGCTTTGGGGTTCTGATGATCGATCTTGTCGCGGCTGATGAACTTGTAGATGAACTCGCCACGCTCGTCGTCGCCCATGTACACCACGGCGCGGCCACCCTTGGTTTGGGTGAACGCCGCGTTCTCATGCTTGAAGCGACCGAGTGCAGTGCGTTTGACCGGTGTGGACTTGGGGTCGAACGGATCGATCTCGACCACCCAGCCATGACGATTGACCTCATTGGGGTTTTTCGCAACGTCGAAGCGTGGGTCGTGCGGGTGCCAGTTGATCTCCTTGCTGGCAGCAACCACGCCATAGCGCTTCATGCCGGCGTCGAACTTCTGCTCGGCGTTGCTGCTGCCGAAGCAATCAGTGAAGTTCTCTTCGCAGGTCAGGTAAGTGCCCCATGGCGTCTGGCCGCTGGAGCAGTTCTGAAATGTGCCGAGCGCCTGAGTGCCGGTCTTGTCGGCATCCGTTTTGAGCCAGTCGTGCCCGGCTGCCGGACCACTCAGGCTGATCGGCGTGTTGCCGTGAATGCGACGGTTGTAGCGCGAGTCCTGAACGAACTGCCACTTACCATTGTGCTGTTGCACTTCGATCACGGAAACGCCTTCTGCAGCCAGTGCCTTTTGCACTTCTTCAGCCGATTGCGGCTCTTTGCCGTGATCGAAAAGGTAGCGGTAATTGGTGTATTCGTTGTTGATCGCCATCAGTGCGCGATCCTTGTGGCCTGGCATCGGGAACAGGCACATGCCATCGTTGTTGTCGCCGAACTGCACTTCCTGAGCCTGGGCCGTACCCTTGCCGCTCGGGTCGAAAGCCGGGCCGCCTGCCTGTAAAGGGTGGCCCCAACTGATCAGAACGGATGAGGTATAGCCTTGCGGCAGGCTGATGCTGTCGGCAGTGGCGGCAGGGATGCTCTGGAAGCCCAGCAGTGTGCCGGACGCTGCGCTGACGCTGTTCGCGAGAACCGTGCGGCTCAACAGGTTGCCACCCAGAAACATCGCTGCGCCGCACAGGGCACCTGCGCTGATGAAGCCCCGGCGGGTGAGTCCGACCTTGTCTGTGCCGACCAGATTTTCCAGATCGGTGGTTTGATTTTCTTCTAATAGTTTCATCATCACGGCTCCCTCGAATATGGCAGCCACCTTAGTGCGCGCATATGACGGAATTGTGTCGTGGTAATGACTTGCCGACGCTTACATCGGTATACCCAGCAACACCAGTGAAGCGGCAAATCTTGCCTGAACCGTTGCACCGCTTTTCAGCTGTCGTGCATGCAGGTGCTCAGGTGTCGCCAGGGCGCACAGCGTCTGGCCGCCGGGGAGTGTGATGCGTACTTCGCTCGGGCCATCTTCAGCGTCGGTCACGTTGTCGATTCGGCCGATCAGACAATTGTTTCCATTTGTTTCTTCGCTGCGGTCTGCGTGCAGTTCCAGCCAGCCGGCCTTGATCAGTGCAACCACCTCCGTGCCGTTTTCCAGCTCCAGACGCAGGGTGCTGTCATGGGTGACCTGTGCTTAGATAAACACCTCACCAGCCAATTGCAGGCGAACCTGATCGTTGTGTCCCTGACGGGTGATGCTGACGATCCGCCCCAGCAACTGATTGCGTGCGCTGGTACGGCAAGGTCAGGCGATTGAGCAGGTCAAGGTCGCTGCTGTCTTCGGCCGCTTCCAGCACCTGCGCCTGCAATGCCTGCACCCGCTGATAAAGACGCAGCACTCGCTCGCCCTCTAGCGACAGCTTAGCGCCGCCACCGCCACGTCCGCCGACACTGCGTTCTACCAGCGGCTTTTGCGCCAGATTGTTCAGCTCATCAATGGCGTCCCATGCTGCCTTGTAGCTCAGGCCTGCGCTTTTCGCGGCACGGGTGATCGAGCCCTGTTCGGCAATGTGCTGCAACAACGCGATACGTTGCGGGCGGTGGACCATGTGTTGCGTCAGCGGGGTGGGTAGCGACATGGCGATCTGCGATGGTCGAGTAGGAGAGGGCAGTATGATCGCTCTCGCGCATGGCGTCGAAACCGGACGCGGAGCGTCCAGGGCTGCGCTACCACGCGGAGCGTGGGAGCGATAATCGTTTGGCGACGACAGAGATTCATCCGGTCAGAATCCCTTACAATGCCGTCAGCCCAACCACGAGCCACGCCCATGACACGCGCCGCCACGCCCCGCAAACCTCAAGCACGCAGCCAGGCCAGGATCGATTCGATTCTCGACGCCGCGCGCACGCTGCTCGCCGAGCAAGGGGTGGCCAGCCTGTCGATCTACAGCGTGGCTGAACGCGCAGGTATTCCACCCTCCTCGGTGTATCACTTCTTCGCCAGCGTTCCGGCGCTGCTTGAAGCGCTGACCGCCGATATTCACGCGGCTTTCCGCGCCTCACTGCAAGCGCCTATCGATCACGACCAGCTCACCACTTGGCGCGACCTGTCGCGTATCGTCGAACTGCGCATGCTGGCCATCTACAACGCCGACGCCGCCGCCCGCCAATTGATCCTTGCCCAGCACGGCCTGACCGAAATCAACCAGGCAGACCGCCAGCACGACATAGAGCTGGGGCATTTGATGCTTGGGGTCTTTGACCGCCACTTCCAGCTGCCTGCGCTGCCGGATGACGTGGACGTATTTGCGCTGGCGATGGAACTGGGGGATCGGGTGTATGCGCGATCAGTGCAATTGCATGACGAGATCACACCGCGCATGGCGGAGGAAGGGATGCGGGTGTTTGATGCTTATTTGGGGTTGTATTTGCCGGTATTTTTGGGGAAGCGAGTTATTTAAAGCTCACTATTCGGGAGTATCAGTTTTTTNNACGCGGAGCGTGGGAGCGATGAGCGTTTTGAGGTTCCTGAGCATAGTGCCCAATCAATCCCCAGGCTTCGGCGTTCTTGCCAGGCAATACACGTCCACTCTTCGCGCACCGGCCTTGTTCAGCAGTCGCGCAATGACCTCTGCCGTCGAACCGGTGGTCAGGACGTCGTCCACCAGCGCCAGGTGCTTGCCCTGCACCCAGTCGGGATCAACGAGGGTGAAGGCGTCGCGCAGGTTGCGTTTGCGTGCCTTGGCGTCCAGCCCTTGTTGCGCTGCTGTCTCCCGGCTGCGCAACACATGGTGTTCGTCAACGGGCAGCTGCAACTGTTTACCCAGCCACCCGGCCAGCATCGCCGCCTGGTTATAGCCGCGCTGGCGCAGGCGTTTGTTGGCGAGAGGAACAGGAATCAGGTAATCGGGCCGTGGCAGGTCTTCCTCGAAACGGTGTTGTAGAAACTGCCCACACAGTTCGGCCAGCAGGCGTCCCATCGGCCATTTACCGTTATGTTTGAAACGGGTGATCAGGCTGTCCACCGGGAAGTCGTACAGCCACGGCGCGATCACCTGAGCAAATCCGGGAGGGCGCTTGCAACATTGCGCGCAGCTCATGCCGGAGAGGGGTAAAGGCAGCGCACAGCAGTCGCACTGGCTGCCCAGCCATGGCAGCTCGGCTTCGCACGGCACGCAGACAGGCATTGGCACCTCGCTGCGCTCATCGCATAACAAACAGTGTTGTTTGTTTTTTAACCAGATGTAAACCTCGTATTGGCGGTTGGGTTGACAGCGCATGGCTCTTCCTTAAATATGCCCGACATCCGTGTAGCGCATGGTGCCTTTACGCCCTCGCGCATTGCCCAGAAACACCAAGGAGCCGCCCGATGAGCGCCAGCACCACCGCCACTTTGCGTCACGACTGGACTTTAGCCGAGGTCAGGGCGCTGTTCGTACAGCCATTCAATGACCTGCTGTTTCAGGCGCAAACGGTGCACCGCGCTCATTTCGACGCCAACCGTGTGCAGGTTTCCACGCTGCTGTCGATCAAGACCGGCGCTTGCCCGGAAGACTGCAAGTACTGTCCGCAGTCCGGTCACTACAACACCGGTCTTGAGAAAGAAAAACTGCTGGAAGTGCAGAAGGTGCTTGAGGAAGCAGCGCGTGCCAAAGCCATTGGTTCGACCCGTTTCTGCATGGGCGCGGCCTGGAAGCATCCCTCCGCCAAGGACATGCCTTACGTGCTGGAGATGGTCAAAGGCGTGAAAGCCATGGGCATGGAAACCTGCATGACCCTCGGCCGTCTCGATCAGGAGCAGACCGAAGCGCTGGCCACTGCCGGGCTGGACTACTACAACCACAACCTCGACACCTCGCCGGAGTTCTACGGCAGCATCATCACCACCCGGACCTACAGCGAGCGCCTGCAAACCCTGGCCTACGTGCGCGATGCCGGGATGAAGATCTGCTCGGGCGGCATTCTGGGCATGGGCGAGTCCCTCGACGACCGCGCCGGGCTGCTGATCCAGCTGGCAAACCTGCCGGAGCACCCGGAGTCGGTGCCGATCAACATGCTGGTCAAGGTTGCCGGTACGCCGCTGGAAAACGCCGAAGACGTCGACCCGTTCGACTTCATCCGCATGCTCGCGGTGGCACGGATTCTCATGCCGCAGTCCCACGTGCGGTTGTCTGCCGGGCGTGAAGCGATGAACGAGCAAATGCAGGCGCTGGCCTTCTTCGCCGGTGCCAACTCGATTTTCTATGGCGACAAGCTGCTGACCACCGCCAACCCGCAAGCCGACAAGGACATGCTGTTGTTCTCGCGTCTGGGCATCAAGCCCGAAGCGGGCGAAGGCCATGCTGATGAAGTGCATCAGGCTGCCATCGAACAGGCGCTGGTCGAACAGCAAAGCAGTTCGATGTTCTACGACGCTGCTTCTGCCTGACCCCTTGAACGGGCCGGCCTGCTCCGGCCCGTTTTGAACTGCCATCTTTCGGACCGGGGCCTGCATGTCTTTCGATCTCCGCACGCGCCTCGACGCCCGTCGCGCCGAACATCTCTACCGTCAGCGCCCATTGCTGCAAAGCCCGCAAGGTCCGCAGGTGGTTATCGATGGTCAGCCATTGCTGGCGTTCTGCAACAACGATTACATGGGCCTGGCCAACCATCCGGAAGTGATCGCCGCCTGGCAGGCAGGTGCCGAGCGTTGGGGCGTGGGCGGCGGGGCGTCGCATCTGGTGATCGGCCACAGCACGCCGCACCACGAACTGGAAGAAGCGCTGGCCGAGCTGACCGGTCGTCCTCGCGCGCTGTTGTTCTCCAATGGCTATATGGCCAACCTCGGCGCGGTGACAGCCTTGGTCGGGCAGGGCGATACGGTGCTGGAAGACCGCCTCAATCATGCCTCGCTGCTGGATGCCGGTCTGCTCAGCGGCGCACGGTTCTCGCGCTATTTGCACAACGATGTGACCAGCCTGACAAGCCGCCTGGAGAAATCCGTGGGCGATACGCTGGTGGTCACTGACGGTGTGTTCAGCATGGATGGTGACATCGCTGACTTGCCTGCGCTGGCGCAGGCTGCGAAGGCCAAAGGTGCCTGGCTGATGGTGGATGACGCCCACGGCTTCGGGCCGCTGGGTACAAACGGTGCCGGAATCGTCGAGCACTTCGGCCTGAGCGTGGAGGATGTGCCGGTACTGGTCGGCACCCTCGGCAAATCGTTCGGCACCTCTGGAGCATTCGTGGCCGGCAGTGAAGAGCTGATCGAAACCTTGATTCAGTTCGCCCGGCCCTATATTTACACCACCAGCCAGCCACCTGCGCTGGCCTGCGCGACCTTGAAAAGCCTGCAATTGCTGCGTACCGAACATTGGCGTCGCGAGCATCTGGCGAGCCTGATCCAGCAGTTTCGTCAGGGTGCCGAGCAGATCGGCCTGCAATTGATGGGCAGCTTTACGCCGATCCAGCCAATCCTGATCGGCGATGCCGGACGGGCTCTGCGTCTGTCGCAGTTGCTACGTGAGCGTGGCTTGCTGGTGACGGCGATTCGTCCGCCGACCGTGCCTGCGGGCAGTGCTCGATTGCGCGTAACGTTGTCTGCCGCGCACAGCAAGGCCGACGTACAGCTATTATTGGAGGCTCTGGAGCAGTGCTACCCGCTGCTGGATGCAAGTGAATCCACGGAGCCCGTCCATGCGTGATCGTTTGATTCTACTGCCGGGCTGGGGCTTGGGCGTTTCGCCGCTGGAGCCGCTTGCCGCCGCGTTGCGCGGGCTTGACGAGCATTTGCGGGTCGAAATCGAGCCGTTGCCGGATATCGACAGCTGCGACCTGCCTGACTGGCTCGACGAACTGGACGCCAACCTGCCGGATAACGCCTGGCTGGGCGGCTGGTCGCTGGGCGGCATGCTCGCCGCCGAGCTGGCAGCACGGCGTGGCGAAGGTTGCTGCGGGCTGCTGACCCTGGCCAGTAATGCCTGTTTCGTCACCCAGGGCGCGTGGCCGAATGCGATGCCCGCGCAGGATTTCGATGCGTTTCTGGCCGGCTGTTCCGCTGACCATGACGCGACCCTCAAGCGTTTCAGCCTGTTATGCACTCAAGGCGCAGTAGACTCACGCGGTCTCGCCCGGTTACTCAAGGCTGGCGCGCCGCACAGCTCCAAAACTGCTTTGGTCGACGGCCTGAAGATACTCCAGCAACTCGATACACGTAGCGCGCTGCAAACCTATCGCGGCCCGCAACTGCACCTGTTTGCCGGACTCGATGCATTCGTGCCGGCTGAAGCAGCAAGTGATCTGCTGGCCTTGTTGCCGGATGTCGAGGTCGGTCTGATCGAACAGGCCAGCCATGCATTCCTTCTGGAAAACCCCCACGGAGTAGCCGCTGCGATTCACGCCTTTCTGCACGAGTTGGACGATGACTGGTCTTTCTATGCCCAAACCGCCCTCTGTCCTGCCGGACAAACGGCAGGTCGCCGCGTCTTTTTCCCGGGCCGCGGGCAGCTATGACAGCGTGGCCGAACTACAGCGCAGCGTCGGCAGCGAGCTGCTGTCGCGTCTGCCTGCGCAGTTCAGTCCGGTTCGCTGGCTGGATCTGGGGAGCGGCACTGGCTATTTCAGCCGGGCACTGGATCAGGTTTTCAGTGGCAGCGAAGGCATCGCGCTGGATATCGCCGAAGGCATGTTGCGCCATGCGCAGCCATTGGGCGGTGCACAGCACTTTGTGGCAGGTGATGCCGAGCACCTGCCACTGCGTGATCAGAGTTGCGGGCTGATTTTCTCCAGCCTCGCTGTGCAGTGGTGTGCGGATTTCGCCGCGGTGCTCCGTGAGGCTCGCCGGGTATTGCAACCAGGCGGTGTGTTTGCCTTCGCCAGCCTGTGCGTCGGCACGCTGTACGAGTTGCGTGACAGCTGGCAGGCAGTCGACGGCCAGGTTCATGTAAACCGCTTTCGTCACGAGGATGATTATCGTCAGTTGTGCGCTGCCAGCGGTTTACAGGTGCGCAGCCTGGATGTGTGCCCGCAGGTGTTGCATTACCCCGATGTGCGCAGCCTGACGCATGAGCTGAAAGCGCTCGGGGCGCACAACCTCAACCCTGGGCGGCCCAGTGGCCTGACCGGACGCGAGCGGATCAAGGGCATGGTTCAGGCCTACGAAGCCTTCCGTCAGGAAGCCGGTCTGCCCGCTACCTATCAAGTGGTGTACGCGGTGCTTGAAAAAGCCTGACGGCTCCACGTCATAAGGAAGATTACCGAGATGAGCGCTGCTTATTTCATCACCGGAACCGATACCGACGCTGGCAAGACCACGGTAGCTGCCGGTTTGCTGCATGCCGCCCGCTTGAAGGGCTTGAGTACAGCAGCGGGCAAGCCTGTGGCATCCGGTTGCGTAGTGACTGCACAGGGACTGCGCAATTCCGACGCGCTGGCGTTACAGGCCGAGTGCTCTGTCGAGCTGGATTACGATGAAGTCAATCCGCTGGCTTTCGAACCGGCCATTGCGCCGCATCTGGCCGCGCGCGAGGCAGGTGTCGTGTTGACGGTCGACTCGTTGCTGAAGCCGATGCAGCACATTCTGGATAAACAGGCCGACTTCACCTTGATCGAAGGCGCAGGCGGCTGGCGCGTGCCCTTGGCCGGGCAGAGCAACCTGTCTGATCTGGCCATTGCGCTGGATCTGCCGATCATTCTGGTGGTGGGCGTGCGTCTGGGCTGTATCAATCATGCGCTGCTGACTGCCGAAGCCATCGCCCGGGACGGTCTGCACCTGGCAGGCTGGGTGGCCAACGTCATAGACGCAAACACCTCGCGGCTTGAGGAAAACCTCGCCACGCTGGTCGAGCGTCTGCCTGCACCCTGTCTTGGACGCGTGCCACGATTGAACGAGGCGAGCGCCGGAAATGTGGCGCAATACCTTGAATTAGGGCAACTGCGCTGACAGCGTCGCTATCTTGCTGACAGGCAACGTTGTTTTGGTTTTTTCAAGAGTCAGGCTATCATGCGGCCTAGTGCCATTAGTCTATTTGTCGAGTATTTCTGCGCAAATGCTGGTTCAATGGCATGTGTTCGTTTTTTGAACTGAGGATCGGCTTATGCAAATCACCATGAACAACACCCTTTATCCGGGCCTGAGCGCTATGCAGGTCGGGCAAGGTCGTGTGGATCAGGCGGCCACCCAGATCGCCAGCTCCAATATCGAAGTGTCGGGCAGAAGCCAGTCTTCCGACTTTCAGCTCGAAAACCTGCGTTCCGTCGACCGCAGCCAGCGTTCTGACCTGTCTGCCAATATTGTCGAGCTCAACGCCGGCAAGAGTCAGGTCGAAGCCGGAGTTGCGGTTCAAAAGGCCAGCGACGAAGCGCTTGGCACTCTGATCGACACTTACGCTTAACATCCTGTGTTCTAAAGCTTCGTGTAACGCCAACGCCGTGCCACACCTGCACGGCGTCGTTTGCTGAATTGCCCGCCATCACCCTCCTGTATCGCCCCGTAACACTCCCAGCCCTCGACTAAACTTGCGCTTACGTTTTTCCTGCGCCTGATGCCTTTGCCTGCGCGGTCTGTGGAGCAGCGTGGACGAATGGTGCGCGCTTCGCTATTGACAAGGTTTAGGCGTAAACGTATGTTTCAAACACCTGTTTGACCGCAAGGCATACGAGATTGTCTGGTGCTTGAGGCTATGCTTTCAGCGACCGCCCGGTCATTCGTTCCAGGATTCATCAGCAGAGGTTTATCGCTATGCCTGACTACAAGGCCCCCTTGCGTGATATTCGTTTCGTCCGTGATGAGCTGCTCGGTTATGAAGCGCACTATCAAAGTCTGCCAGCCTGTCATGACGCCACCCCGGACATGGTCGACGCCATTCTCGAAGAGGGTGCCAAGTTCTGCGAGCAGGTTCTGGCACCGCTGAACCGGGTGGGCGATACCGAGGGCTGCACCTGGAGCGAGTCGGGCGTGAAGACACCGACCGGTTTCAAGCAGGCTTACAAGCAATTTGTCGAGGGCGGCTGGCCGAGTCTGGCGCATGACGTTGCGCATGGCGGCCAGGGCTTGCCCGAGTCGCTGGGTCTGGCGGTGAGCGAGATGGTCGGCGAAGCGAACTGGTCGTGGGGCATGTACCCTGGCCTGTCGCATGGTGCGATGAACACCATCTCCGAGCACGGCACCCCCGAGCAGCAGGACGCCTACCTGACCAAGCTGGTCTCCGGCGAATGGACCGGCACCATGTGCCTGACCGAATCCCACTGCGGCACTGACCTGGGCATGCTGCGCACCAGGGCTGAACCTCAGGCTGACGGGACCTACAAGGTTACCGGCACCAAGATTTTCATTTCCGCTGGCGAACACGACATGGCCGATAACATCGTCCACATCGTGCTGGCGCGTCTGCCGGACGCACCGGCTGGCACCAAAGGCATTTCGCTGTTCATTGTGCCCAAGTTCCTCTCGGCTGCCGATGGCAGCATCGGTGAGCGCAACGCGGTTAACTGTGGCTCCATCGAGCACAAGATGGGCATCCACGGCAACGCTACCTGCGTGATGAACTTCGACGGCGCTACCGGCTACCTGATCGGCCCGCCGAACAAGGGCCTGAACTGCATGTTCACGTTCATGAACACCGCGCGTCTGGGCACTGCACTGCAAGGTCTGGCGCATGCCGAAGTGGCTTTCCAGGGTGGTCTGCAATATGCCCGTGACCGTCTGCAGATGCGTTCGCTGACCGGTCCTAAAGCACCGGACAAGGCCGCTGACCCGATCATCGTCCATCCAGACGTGCGCCGCATGCTGCTGACCATGAAGGCTTTCGCCGAAGGCACGCGTGCCATGGTGTACTTCACGGCCAAACAGGTCGATATCGTCAAGTACAGCGAAGACCCGGAGCAAAAGAAAGCCGCCGACGCCTTGCTGGCGTTCATGACGCCGATTGCCAAGGCTTTCATGACCGAAGTGGGCTTTGAAGCCGCCAACCACGGCGTGCAGATCTACGGTGGTCACGGTTTCATTGCCGAGTGGGGCATGGAACAGAACGTTCGCGACAGCCGGATTTCGATGCTGTACGAAGGCACCACTGGCATTCAGGCTCTCGACCTGCTGGGCCGTAAAGTGCTGATGACTCAGGGCGAAGCGCTCAAGGGCTTCACCAAGATCGTCCACAAGTTCTGCCAGGGCAATGAGGGTAACGAAGCGGTGCAGGAGTTCGTGACGCCGTTGGCCGCGCTGAACAAGGAGTGGGGCGACCTGACCCTGAAAGTCGGCATGGCGGCCATGAAGGATCGCGAAGAAGTCGGCGCCGCTTCGGTGGATTACATCATGTTCTCCGGTTACGCCTGCCTGGCGTACTTCTGGGCCGACATGGCGCGTCTTGCGGCCGAGAAGCTGGCTGCCGGTACGTCGGACGAGGCGTTCTACCGCGCCAAGATCCAGACCGCGCGCTTCTACTTCCAGCGCATCCTGCCGCGCACTCGCACGCACGTTGCCGCGATCCTGTCGGGCGCTGCCAACCTGATGGACATGAAAGAGGAAGACTTCGGCCTGGCTTACTAAGCCTCGCTGCGGTCATGAAAACCGCCTGATCGCTGATCAGGCGTTTTTTTTATGGGTGCGTTTGGGCTCATTGTTAACACCAATCTCAACGAGACTTTGGGGAGCACTGACCCCGGATAACTCTCGTTCCCATCACTGCGCGTGGTAATGCATTTCGTGACGCTCTGCGTCACATCCCAGCCATGGGGCGCTATTCAATGCGGTCCAAGATACAGATAGCACCAACGCCCGCGACTTCCGCAATAAACATTTCCCACCTCCTGCCGTTACAGAAAGTAGCTCGTTTATTGATCCTGCCGATGCATTGTTCGCTGGCGGAGGGCACAATGCCATCAGATCAGCCATTCATTCAGATGCCGGGTAGGAGATAACCCCTTTTGTTGCGCCCATCAGCTGCGCGATTGAGTCATTTTTTGCCTTCACTGGGTCTGCTGGTGGCGGGGCTTGCGGCTGCGTACGTAAAGGACCTGAACGTCTTCTTCACATCGCTATTCAATGTGCTGCCCACGCTGGTTCTGCTGTTGGGCGGTGCGTATTGCTGTGTTTACCGGCGTCAGCGCGAGCTGTTTCTGATGCTCACGGTGTATATCGCCTACTACCTGCTGGATACCCAGACCGATTTTTACCGCGATAACGGCAAGGTCCGTGAGGATGCGGCGGTGATTTTCCACCTGGTCTGCCTGCTGCTGCCGGTGCTGTTCGGGCTGTATGCCGCGTGGGAAGAACGTACGCATCTGTTTCAGGACATGGTCGCGCGGCTCGCGGTATTGGTGGCGGTAGGCAGTGTGGCGCTGGGTCTTGAACAGAGTTATCCGGTCGAACTGCAAGTCTGGCTAGCCGACATCCGCTGGCCTGCGCTGCACGGTGCCTGGATGAGTCTGATTCAGCTGTCCTATGCCATGTTCCTGGTGTCATTCGGGGTGTTGATCTGGCAATACCTGGAAAAACCGCGACCGCTGCACGCCGCGCAGATTGTCGGCCTGCTGGGATTGTTCTGGGCACTGCCGAAAACCTTCATCCTGCCGTTCACGCTGAATATCCTCTGCAGTCAGGTGATGCTGATGATTGCCGCCGCCGTGGCTCACGAGGCGTATCAGATGGCCTTCCGGGATGAACTGACCGGACTGCCTGGTCGCCGGGCGCTCAATGAGCGCATGCAGCGTCTGGGACGCAACTATGTGCTGGCGATGAGCGACGTGGATCACTTCAAGAAATTCAATGACACCCACGGCCACGATGTGGGCGATCAGGTGCTGCGTCTGGTGGCCAGCAAACTGTCGAAAATCACCAACGGTGGTGGCAAGGCTTATCGCTATGGGGGCGAAGAGTTCGCCATCGTGTTTGCCGCCAAGACCATTGATGAATGCATGCCGCATCTGGAAGCCATCCGCGAGACCATCGCCAATTACGAGATTCAGCTGCGCAACAAGGACAGTCGTCCTCAGGATGATCAGCAAGGCCGACAACGCCGCGGGGGAGCGCAGGCAGGCAGCGTGTCGGTAACGGTCAGTATCGGCGTTGCCGAGCGCCAGCCGGAACATCGCACGCCGGAAGAGGTGCTCAAGAGTGCTGATCAGGCGCTGTATGCGGCCAAGGGGGCCGGGCGCAACTGTGTGGTCGCTTACGGGCAGTTGAACCGGCGCGGCGCTGTTCGTACAACTGAAGCGGCCACCTGAGCCAATCCTGCTATTTTTCCCCGTGACCTGCTGTGACTATTCAGTCATGACACGACCCTATGTCTCTGAAATGTTGTTCGGGTAGACTCGTGAAACTCGACTGCTGATCTGCGTCTCTGCATGCATCGATCAGCCTCCAACAGAATTTCGCTCCGTGTTCACGAGGTTTGCCATGGCTGACTACAAAGCGCCACTGCGCGATATGCGCTTCGTCCTCAATGAAGTCTTCGAGGTTTCAAAGCTCTGGGCTCAACTGCCCGAGCTGGCCGAAACAGTCGATGCTGAAACGGTCGAAGCCATTCTCGAAGAAGCCGGTAAAGTGACCAGCAAGACCATTGCGCCGCTGAGCCGTAACGGTGACGAGGAGGGCTGCCACTGGAAGGACACCGTCGTCACCACACCTGCAGGTTTTCCCGAGGCCTATAAGACCTACGCTGAGGGCGGCTGGGTCGGTGTAGGCGGCAATCCCGAGTTTGGCGGCATGGGCATGCCCAAGGTGGTGTCGGCTCAGGTCGAAGAGATGCTCAACTCTGCCAGCCTGGCGTTCGGTCTGTACGCGATGCTCACGTCCGGCGCCTGCGTATCGATAGACACCCACGCCAGCGAAGCGCTCAAGACCAAATTTCTGCCCAATATGTATTCAGGCGTCTGGGCCGGGTCGATGTGCCTGACCGAGGCCCACGCCGGTACCGATCTGGGCATCATTCGGACCCGGGCCGAACCGCAGGCTGACGGTGCCTACAAGATCACCGGCAGCAAGATTTTCATTACCGGCGGCGAACACGACCTGACCGAAAACATCATTCATCTGGTCTTGGCCAAGTTGCCGGATGCACCGCCCGGGCCGAAAGGCATTTCGCTGTTTCTGGTGCCCAAGTTCATGGTCGGCGACGACGGCAGCCTTGGCGAGCGCAACACCGTCAGCTGTGGCTCGATCGAGCACAAGATGGGTATCCAGGCTTCGGCGACCTGCGTGATGAACTTCGACGACGCTACCGGCTACCTGATCGGCGAACCGAACAAGGGGCTGGCGGCGATGTTCACGATGATGAACTACGAGCGTCTGGGCGTTGGTATTCAGGGCCTGGCGTCGGGCGTGCGGTCTTACCAGAGCGCCGTCGAGTATGCGCTGGATCGTTTACAGAGCCGCGCCCCGACCGGAGCGCAGAACAAGGACAAGGCTGCTGACCCGATCATCGTCCACCCCGACGTGCGTCGCATGCTGTTGACCATGAAGGCGTTCAACGAAGGCGGTCGTGCGTTTTCCAGCTACGTCGCACTGCAACTGGATATCGCCAAGTTCAGCGAAGACGATGCCGCGCGCAAGCGTGCCGATGATCTGGTGGCGCTGCTGACCCCGGTCGCCAAGGCGTTCCTGAGTGATATCGGTCTGGAAACCACTGTTCATGGCCAGCAGGTTTTCGGCGGTCACGGTTACATCCGTGAGTGGGGCCAGGAACAGCTGGTACGTGACGTGCGCATTACGCAGATCTACGAAGGCACCAATGGCATTCAGGCGCTTGATCTGGTGGGGCGCAAGATCGTCGGTTCGAACGGCGCGTTCTATCAGTTGTTTTCGGATGAAGTGCGCCAGTTCATCAATGGCGCGGATGGCGCACTTAACGAGTTCGCCCAGCCGCTGGCAAAAGCCTTGAACATGCTGGATGAGCTGACTGGCTGGGTGCTGGACCGCTCGCGCGGTAATCCCAATGAAATCGGCGCTGCGTCTGTGGAGTATCTGCATCTGTTTGGTTACACCGCCTACGCCTACATGTGGGCGATGATGGCCAAGGCGGCGCTCGGTAAAGAGCAGCAGGAGGAGTTCTATGCGAGCAAGCTGGGCACCGCACGCTTCTACTTCGCGCGCCTGCTGCCGCGTATCCACTCGCTGGATGCCTCGGTGCGCGCGGGCAGCGATTCGCTGTACCTGTTGAAGGCGTCACAATTCTGACCTGCAAAAGCCTTGTAAGCATTTGCTTACACTGCGTGGTGCCAATTGACCTCTTCCCAAGAAAGGGATCCAAAGTTAATCTTCACCCATGGACGTAGCGCAGGACGCGCAACAAGACATAACAGGGACACGTAGGGAAGCCTGCCAGGACGGTGGGGTGAAAGGGAAATCAGGGAAACAGTCTGGAAAGCCCCGCTTAGA
>NZ_LJQT01000467.1:21981-43379 GCF_001400515.1 Pseudomonas meliae
CTTTAGGCGGGGTTTTCTTTGTTTGCGTTTTGACGATTCTGTTTTCTTTCCGCTCGCAGCACACGATGCTGTGCCCGCAGTGCAACGCTTGTCCTGATCCTCTCCCGAGAAAGAATAATGGCGCGGTGCCAGAGCCGGTTGAACCCTCACCGACGGCCAGGGTCGATTAGCTGTATGGCCAATCAGAGCCAATTCAATCAGGAGCTTTTCATGGACATCATTCGTATCATTTTCGCCATTCTGCTGCCTCCGGTAGGCGTGTTCATGCAAGTAGGCTTTGCTGGCGCTTTTTGGCTGAATATCCTGCTGACCCTGCTGGGTTATATCCCGGGGATCATCCACGCGATCTACATCATCGTCTCGCGCAAGTAACTCTCGCGCAAGTAACAAGGTCGCCCGACCACGCAGTAGCACTCGTTGATCGTTCCCTGCTGCGGGAACGATCACACGGCTTGATCAGGCATCAAGCACATCCCGATAAAAACGCCATTCTTTCTCCAGAGCATCTGCCAGGTTACTCGCCTTGCGGAATCCATGATGCTCGTCTGCGTAGAAGTGCGCTTCAGTCTTGATGCCGTTGTCTTGCAGGGCTTTGAGCATGGCCCGGGTCTGTTCGGGCACTACCACGGCATCCAGCTCGCCTTGAAAGAAAATCACCGGCACCTTGATGCGGTCTGCGTGCAACAGCGGCGTTCGGTCCTGATAACGCTCGATGTCCTTGTCCGGGTCGCCGATCAGCCAGTCCAGGTAATCGCCCTCGAATTTATGCGTGGCCCTGGCCAGTGCTACCGGGTCGCTGACGCCATAAAGACTGGCACCTGCACGAAACACATCCTTGAAGGCCAATGTACAAAGTGTGGTGTAACCACCCGCGCTGCCGCCGCGAATGAAGGCCTGTCCTTCGTCAATCAGGCCACGTCCCGCCAGATGCGTGACAACCGCACAGGCATCTTCCACGTCCGCCACGCCCCATGCCAGGTGCAGGCCTTGCCGATAGGCGCGACCGTAGCCGCTGCTGCCGCGATAATTGAGGTCTGCCACGGCGAAGCCGCGGTGTGTCCAATACTGAATACGTGGGTCCAGCACCGGGTAGCAGGCGGAAGTCGGGCCGCCATGGATGAACACCACCAATGGCGGTTTTTGCGTGCCGGTCATGGCCGGGTAGAAATAGCCGTAGGCCTCGGCTCCACCGCTGGGATAACGCAGCGGCTGAGGGCGGCTGATCAGTTCGGGCGGCAGCGGCGAGCCTCCCCCGGCAAGCACCTGAACACCGGCGTCGTGGCGAGAAATAGCCAGCACGGCAGATGTGCTCACCGCGGATGCCGCGATGCAATACACGAACTCTTCGTCAATGGCGAGGCTGCGAAAGCGGCTGTAGCCAACGCTGAAATCCTCGACGCTGCCGTCAGCCTGACAAAGCCCCAGAACACTGGAGCCGTCTTCGATCCAGCTCGCCAGATAGCCATCGTTGATTGGCAGCCAGGTGCAGCTGCCCAGTTGCCAAGGCGCAGAAGCGTGATCGGCCGGGCTGGCGGGCAGCGGCGCAAACCCGGAAGGCGATTCACCCCACGGCTGCCAGAAGCCAGCGCGATCAGTCAGGCAATGCAGGCGACCGTGGGCGTCAAAACGTGGCTGTTGCAGCGACTCTTGTGCGCCTTCGCCTGCAACACACTGCGCAGTGCCCCAGCTGCCGTCGTCTTGTCTCGCTGCACACATCAAGCGGGTGCTGGTCCACGGCTGATGCGGGCGTTGCCATTCGATCCAGGCCAGGCGCTTGCCGTCGGCGCTGATGATCGGCGATGCGTAGAAATCAGCGCCTTCTGCCAGCAATCGGCGCTGCCCGTCAGCCAGATCGATAGCGACCAGCCGATGCGTATTGCGGTCTTCTTCAACGGCGAGAATCTGACCACCGCTAAAGAACAGGCCGCCATAACGCTTGTCGCCCTCCGTCAGCGCAACCGGCGCGCTGGCGTCCAGCGTCTGGCGGTACAATTGCTGGTCGCGCTCATTGACTAACACTAGCGCGTCGTCGGCCAGACAGAACGAACCACCACCGTATTCATACACCCGGCTGCGAACGCTGAAGCCTTGTGGCGTCAGGCAGCGCTTGCTGTTCGCGTACCAGTGCCAGATACGACAGGCGCCGTCTTCGGGGCGGTATTCGTTCCAGAACAGGCCCGCCGAGCTGACATCCAGTTCGGCGAAGTCGACGCCTGCAGCGACTGCTTGTGCGGCGCTCAGGCGTTCAGGAGGATTTTGCGATGAGTCGTGAGTTTCGGTCATTGCGAAAGGCCAGCTCTTCAATGGTTTGAGTAGCGGTTTCGGACTCGTCGCGAGCCTGAGTGATGATCCCGTGATGGTAGGACTTGCTGCACACCGGGTCGGCATTGGCAGCATCGCCAGTCAGCATGAAGGCCTGGCAGCGACATCCGCCGAAGTCCTTTTCCTTTTCGTCACACGAGCGGCACGGCTCGGGCATCCAGTCGTAACCGCGGAAGCGATTGAAGCCGAACGAGTCGTACCAGATGTGCTGCATGCTGTGGTCGCGCACATTGGGGAACTGGATCGGCATCTGCCGTGCGCCGTGGCAGGGCAGTGCGGTGCCATCCGGTGTCACGGTCAGGAAGATATTGCCCCAGCCGTTCATGCACGCTTTGGGACGCTCTTCGTAATAATCAGGCGTGACGAAAATCAGCTTGCACGGATGATTCTCTGCCTCCAGCCGGACGCGGTATTCATTGGTGACGGCTTCGGCGCGGACCAGTTGATCCTTGGTCGGCAGCAGGCCGAGGCGATTCAGGTGCGCCCAGCCATAGAACTGACAGGTGGCCAGTTCGACGAAGTCCGCTTCAAGCGCCAGACACAGCTCGATGATCTTGTCGATGCGGTCGATGTTGTGCCGATGGGTGACGAAATTCAGCACCATCGGGTAGCCGTGCTTTTTGACCGCCTTGGCCATCTCCAGTTTTTGCGCGAAGGCTTTTTTCGAGCCGGCGAGCATGTTGTTGACCTGCTCGTCGCTGGCCTGAAAGCTGATCTGGATGTGGTCCAGGCCTGCTTCCTTGAAGGCGATGATCTTTTCTTCGGTAAGGCCGATGCCCGAGGTGATCAGGTTGGTGTAGAAACCCAGGCGCCGCGCCTCGGCGATCAACTCGGCAAGGTCCTGGCGCACCAGCGGTTCGCCGCCGGAAAAGCCGATCTGTGCCGCGCCCATCTCCCGCGCTTCCTGCATGACCTTGAACCACTGCTCGGTGGTCAGCTCCTTGCCCTGTTTGGCAAAATCCAGCGGGTTGGAGCAATACGGGCATTGCAATGGGCAGCGATAGGTCAGCTCGGCGAGCAGCCACAGGGGCAGCCCGACCTCGGGAGTGGGCGGTATGTACGGGGTGTTGGTGACGGGGGCCAGGTCAGACAAGATCGATCCAGTTTTTCTTTTTGGCGCCTTCCATGAACTCGTCGACGTCCATGCCCAGTTCGGGAACATTGGGGAACTGCTGCTGAAGCTCATGAATGATGGCGGTGATGGTGCGCTTGCCATCGATCAGCCCGCCAATCAGGGCAGCGCTATCATTGAGTTTGATCATGCCCTCAGGGTAAAGCACCACATGCGCCTTTTGCGCAGGCTCGTACTGAAAGCGATAGCCTTGATGCCATTTGGGTGTCAACGCTCGGAACTGCGGATCGTGCTTCATAGCGTAATCCCCTTATGCCAGACTTTTTGGTCTGTAACGCTGTGATACGGCGGGCGGTTCAGCTCGTAGGCCATGGACATCGCATCGAGCATGCTCCACAGGATATCGAGCTTGAACTGCAGGATTTCCAGCATGCGCTGCTGGCCTTCATATGTAGTGTAGTGCTGTAACGTGATGGCGAGGCCGTGTTCCACGTCGCGTCGGGCCTGGCCCAGGCGAGTGCGGAAATACTCGTAGCCTGCCGGGTCGATCCACGGGTAATGCTGCGGCCAGCTGTCCAGGCGCGATTGGTGGATCTGCGGCGCGAACAGTTCGGTCAGCGAGCTGCTGGCCGCTTCCTGCCAATTGGCGCGGCGGGCGAAGTTCACGTAGGCGTCGACGGCAAAACGCACGCCTGGCAGCACCAGTTCCTGAGAGCGCAGTTGGTCCGGGTCGAGCCCCACGGCCTGGCCGAGGCGCAGCCAGGCTTCGATGCCGCCGTCTTCGCCTGGCGCACCGTCATGGTCAAGCAAGCGCTGAATCCACTCGCGACGGATCTCGCGATCCGGGCAGTTGGCCAGAATCGCCGCGTCCTTGAGCGGAATGTTCACCTGATAGTAGAAACGGTTGGCGACCCAGCCCTGAATCTGCTCGCGGGTTGCACGACCCTCGTACATCGCCACATGGTACGGGTGATAGATGTGGTAATAGGCACCCTTGGCGCGCAAGGCCTGTTCGAATTCGGCGGGGGACAGTGCAGTCGCTTCGCTCATGTCAGCTCCTAAAGCTCGATGCTCATTCCATCGAAGGCCACTTCGACGTTGCGACGAACCAGCTCCGCACGTTCCGGGGAGTCTTCGTCGAGAATCGGGTTGGTGTTGTTGATGTGGATAAGCACTTTGCGCTGCTCGGGAAAGCCTTCGAGGACTTCCAGCATGCCGCCGGGGCCGTTCTGTGCCAGATGGCCCATTTCCCGGCCGGTACGCGTGCCGACGCCACGGCGCTGCATTTCGTCGTCGTCCCACATTGTGCCGTCGACCAGCAGGCAGTCGGCGTCACGCATCTTCTCGGCCAGTGCTTCATCGACCTTGCCCAGGCCCGGGGCATAGAACAGCTTGCCGCCGGTGCGGGTGTCTTCGACCAGCAGGCCGATGTTGTCGCCCGGATGCGGGTCGAAACGGTGCGGCGAATACGGTGGCGCGGCGCTGCGCAGCGGGAAGGGCGTGAAACGCAGGTTCGGGCAGGCAGGGATCACGAAGCTGCCTTGCAGCTCAATGCGGTTCCAGTTCAGGCCGCCGTTCCAGTGCTTGAGCATTTCGAACAACGGGAAGCCGGTGCTCAGGTCTTCATGGACCATGTCTGTACACCAGACCTGGTGCGGGCAGCCTTCGCGCAGGCTGAGCAAACCGGTGGTGTGGTCGATCTGGCTGTCCATCAACACGATCGCGCTGATGCCGGTGTCGCGCAATGCGCGCCCCGGCTGCATTGGCGCAAAGCTCTGCAGTTGCGCACGGATATCCGGTGAGGCGTTGCACAGCACCCAGTTTATGCCGTCGTCGGACAGCGCAATCGACGACTGGGTCCGCGCGTGAGCACGCAGGCTACCGTCGCGAAAACCTGCGCAGTTGACGCAGTTGCAGTTCCACTGGGGGAATCCACCACCAGCAGCAGAACCTAGAATCTGGATGTACATGACAGCTCCTGGCACACGTTCTGAAATAAAAAACAGCCACAACCATAAAAAAAGCCCCGGCGAACCGAGGCTTCACAGCGCACTGAAATCAACGGCTTGCGAAGTACATGGTGACTTCAAAACCGATACGCAGATCAGTGTAAGCAGGTTTAGTCCACGACATAAAAATCTCCTCGGATAAGTGCTGCGGTTGGTGACTACATCTTAGTGCATCGCTGAAGGCATACGTTCAGATAGTTAGGGAGCTATGTTACTCAATTTAACAATTGCGCAGGACTGGAATCTGCAGGAAAGACCATTACCGTTCAGGTAAGGATAGCGGGATGGCCGCGTTGGCAGGGCGATTGGCCACGATCAGCCAGCCGCCAGTGGCATTGGTCAGCTGCTCCGTAGCAGTGAGTAACGAGTGTGTATCCAGATTTGACAGAGCGCGTTGCAACGCCTGCGAGTGGCTACCCTGATGGCCGGCAAGATGCGCTTGCCACTGCATTTCCGCCTGCTGCTGGTCCGGCATGCTCGACGGCTCGAATTGGGCTGAAAGGGCTTTTATCTGCTCAGACACATCTGCGTCGCGAACCCGCTCGGGCAATCTGCCGATGAACGTCTCAATGTGCTGAAAAAGCTGCCCTGCGTCGCAGGAGGGCGATTGAACACCAAACAGTAATCCGGTCCTTCCATCGATCTGTCTGATGCCACTGAACACGGCGTAACCCAGTTGCAGCTCGACCCGCAGCCGCTGGTAGAAGAGCGCTTGTGACACGTGCGCGAGCAACCGCCAAGCAGCTTCATCTTCAATGGAGGCCGTAAGGGCCGGGCAAAACACCAGCACTGCGTCTTCCGACGAGGACGATGCTTCAGTCGCCCAGCGTTTGCCTGGGAAAGTGGCGGGCGGCTTTGGCGAGTCTGTTGGCCGAACGTCCGGTGCTGCATTCAATGTGGCGTCTATCAAGGGCTGGCTGGCAGCAGAGAAGCCACTGGCGAAGCTGATCCAGCGCGAAGCCGCCCATACGCTTGGCAGATCGCCAACCGTCAGCGGCGGTTCGCTGCTCAGGTAATGATCGGCAAGCTGTTTGAGCAACTGACGAATCGGAATCAGCTCAGGTTCGTCGCCTGCCAGCGATGCGGGCTCAGCGCGCTGCAGGCGATGCAGGGCGTGTTCGATAACCGCAACCATCGGCTCGCGCAGGCCGTTCAGTTGAAGCTGCCAATAAGGCCCGTAAGCACTGAACGTCAGGGTCACACCAGCCTGACGTGCGTCTTCGATCAATGGCTTGAGCCCTGTATCGAGCATCCGCCAGAGGGTTGGCTGCGGGGAGGGCAGTTCCCAGCGCAGATAAAACGCGGCTTCATCGCTGTTGGTAAATGCCGTATCGAGAAACGGATTCGGCGCTGGCAAACGCCAATTGACCTGCTCGATGCTGTGGGTATCGGCGAGTGCGGAGCCGATCAGCGCGTCGGGCGTGAACTGTTCGAGCAGCGCGCGCAATGCCTCTTGGCCTTGCGCGCCTAACTGCGCAGGCGTCTCGCGACAGTAATGATGTGCCAGCGCCAACGCACCGAGCATGTGCAGGCGGCGTTGTTCGAGGCGTTGGTATTGCTCGACCAGCAACGGCCAGTGAGTCTTGAAAAAATCGAGCCAGCTGAAAAACAGGCTGTTGATGGTGAGAGTTTTCGCGAGGGCATCTTTCAGTTCGATATAAAGCAAGAGCTGCCCGCCGAACTGGTACAGCGGTGCGGCTTTCAGGGAGCTGGCAAGGCCCCTGTCGACCAGCTCGGCAATCAGTCCGCCCGGCTGAGTTGCATTAAGCCAGTGACAGAAGAACGCCAGCGCTTTGTCAGACTTGTCCGGCAAGTCCTCAAAGGCAAACAGCAGGTGGTTTTGCTCGTCAGCCTTTGGTCGATTGGCAATCAGCGGTGGGGGCGTTTGTTGTATGGCCTTCAGACCACTGGCGAACATTGCGCCATGGTTGATTGCCAGTGTTTCCAGCTCGGCCATTGGTAGCGGCCCACTCAGGCACAGGGTCATCTGCCCTGCCTGATAGAAGCATCGATAAAAGTCCTGCAACGCCTGTTGAAACGCAGGGTTGGGCACTGACAGGCTGTAACGATTGCCAGCATGAAAGCCGCGCAGCGGATGCTGTGGATTGATCGATGCCAGCCGGCGCGCCTGATCGCGTGATGCGCTATCGCCGACCCAGGCGATGAACTCGGCGTGCAGCACTTCGCGCTCGCGCAGTTGATCGGCCATGGTCATGCGCGGCCGGGCAAGCATGTCGCACAGTCGCTCCAGCCCTTGGGCAAAGACCGCCTGCGGCAGCTCAAAGAAGAAGTCAGTGGTGCGTTCGCGTGTGCTGGCATTGACCTGACCGCCATGGCGCTGCACGAACGTCATCAGGTTTTCGCTGGCAGGGAAGCGCTCGGTGCCGAGGAACAACAGATGCTCCAGAAAATGCGCCAGCCCCGGCCAGGCCCGCGGCGCATCATGGCTGCCCGCCGCGACGCGCAATGAAGCTGCGCAGCGCTTGAGGCGCGGTTCGTGACACAGCACCACATTCAGGCCGTTGGCCAGCGTGAGGCGTTTGATGTCAGAGGAAGGCGGGGCAGGCATGAGGGTGTCCACGGCAGCAGGGAATGCAAAGCATCATGCTAGCGGATAACCGGCGAAGTTCGCGAGCATGGCTGAACCAAGGCAGGACGCGGAGCGTCCAGAACTGCATGCCGACGCGGAGCGTCGCACGATAATCGAGATTGTCACTCCAGTGCAGCACCGCCCAGCGTGACGCCTCGGGATCAAGTCAGCGACGTATACAGCCCCGGCCGACGATCGACGAAATAGTCGTTCACCGTCCTGGCCTGGGCCAGCAATGCCTTGTCCAGCGTCCCCACCAGCAAGCCTTCGTCCTGACCTGCCAGCAACGGGCGGCTGCCGTCCGGTGCGCAGAGGCTGCTGAGCCCGCAGTAACGAATTTCGCCTTCGCTGCCGCAATAGTTGGCGTACACCACGTAGCAGTGGTTCTCGAACGCTCGCGCCCGTACGGTCACTTCACAGACAAAGTCGTAAGGCAGCATGTTCGCGGTCGGCACCAGAATCAGTTCGGCCCCTGCCAGCGCGAGCCGACGGGTGTTTTCAGGAAACTCCACGTCGTAGCAAATCAACATGCCCAGACGCCAGCCGTTCAATTCGACCACCGGGTAATGATCCTCGCCTGCTGCGAACATCGACCTGTCCAGCTCACTGAACAGATGGGTCTTGCGGTAGTTGCACAGACGTGTGCCTTGGCTGTCGATCAACTGCACGGCGTTGTAGACCTGCTGATCAGGCCCGCGCTCCGGGTAGCCGTACAGAATTGCAATGCCGCTGGCTTGCGCGATGGCGGCAATGCGCGACGCTGCCGGACCATCCTGCGTTTGCGCCAGTTCACTGACCGCCTGTGCACCGATGTTGTAGCCAGTCAGGAACATCTCCGGGCAGATCAGCAGTTGTGCCCCTTGCTCTGCGGCAGCCTGGGCCTGTTGTTCCAGACGCGTCAGGTTGCCGCTTATATCCAGCGGCAACGGCGAGCATTGATACAGCGCAATGCGCATGGTTTTTCCTTCTGTCAGTCGCCCAGTGCAATCGGGCCGATTTCATGAAACACGTCACCGGGGCCGGGGTTCTCGGCGTGAGTCTTGCCGCCGAAGTGGTTCATGATGCCCCACACGGCGTTGAGCGATGTCTGCACTGCGCCTTCAACCCAGGCCGGTGTCCAGGACACATCGTCACCGGCGATGAACATGCCGCGCTGTTCGCTGGGCATGTCCTGCTGCATGAAGTGCGCGTACATGCGCTGGTTATAGCGGTAATGGCCCGGCAGCGCACCTTTGAAGGCACCCAGGAAGTGCGGGTCGGCCTCCCAGGAAACGGTGATCGGGTCGCCGATGATGCGCGCTGCGATGTCCACTTTCGGGTAGATCTTCTTCAAGGCATCCAGCGCCAGCTTCACCCGCTTCTCGATGGGCTGCGGGAGCATCTTCAGTGCATCGCTCATCCACGAGTAGGACAGGCAGATCACGCCTGGCTTGTCGTCGCCGTTATCGAACAGGTAAGTGCCACGGGTCAGGCGGTCGGTGAGGGTCATGCTCATCAGGTCGCGGCCGGTTTCCGGGTCCTTGTCTTTCCAGAACGGACGGTCGACCATCACGAAAGTCTTCGAGGATTGCATGTAGCGCGTGCGATCCAGGGCCATCCACATCTTCTGCGAAAACAACGATTCTTCGCACTCGATCTGCGTGGTCAGCAGCCAGCTCTGGCAGGTGGTCAGCACGGCGGCGTATTGCCGGGTGTCGCCCCAGTTGTCAGTCACGGAAAAGCTTCCGTCCTCGGCGCGGGCAATGCGTTTTACGCCAGGACGCGGTGCGCCGCGGTGCAGCGAAGACAGGCTGGTGCCCTTGGGCCAGTGTGCGCAACGCTCGGGCACATGGCTCCACAAACCGACCGGCACCTGCTGCACGCCGCCCACGATCAGGTGCTGGTGCTCATCGCAATTGGTCATCACCACGCGGAAGATTTCCAGCATCGAGTTGGGGAAGTCCGAGTCCCAGCCGCCCGTGCCGAAGCCTACCTGACCAAATACCTCGCGATGATAGAAAGACAGTTTGGCGAAGGCCTTGGACGTCGCGACGAAATCGTAGAAGGTGCGGTCGTCCCACAGCGGCACCAGCTTGTTCCACAGCTCTTTGAGGCGCGGCACATCACGGTCACGGATGGCCTGCTGGATGTCACCGAACTGCGAGCCGCTTTCCAGTGCGTCGGCCCAGGCGTCGGCCACTTCCTGAAACAGCGCCGGCAGATCCGAGAGCATTTGCGCGTAATAGGTGGTGCCTTCCAGGTCGATGACGGTGCTGCCGGAAGCGGCGGTCAGCGGGTTGGGAAAGGGCCTGGACTCAAGGCCCAGTTTGTCGACGTAATGAAAGAATGCGGTCGATGACGCCGGAAAGCGCATGCCGCCCAGTTCGGCAACGATGCCTTTGGCACCCTCAAACTCTTGCGAACGCAACCGCCCACCCATCTTGGAGGCTTCGTACACCACTGGCTTGAGGCCCATCTTCATCAGCTCGTAGGCCGCCACCAGCCCGGCGATACCGGCACCGATAATCGCTACTTCCGCGCCATGATTTTCAGCCGGGATACTGCCCAGACCTTTCGGGTGTTCGATCCAGTCATCGAAGGCGAAGGGGAAGTCGGGGCCGAACATCGTGATCGGCTTTTTGCCGTTGGCGGGGTGACGGTTGTTCTTCATGACGGACCTTGATGGGCAACGGCGAAAACAACAGTCTAGAGAAGGGCGGGCACGTTAATAAGACGCAAAGTGTCGTCGGTATGCTGTTTATTTATGCAAAGTGACGAATATTTTGGTCATCTTGTATGGTTTCGTGCAGCTATGGCTTGCTTATACCGGCTGGCCGCGGTCGATCTTGCTGCTGAGGATGATCGATGTCTTGGTCTTCTCGACACCATCCACGCTGCCGATCAGGTCCAGTAGTTGGTCCAGTTGCTCGGGAGAGTCCGTGCGCAGCCAGGCGACGTAATCGAACTCGCCACTGACCGCACATAACTGCTGCACCTGCGCCATGGCGCTGAGTCGGCGCAGCACTTCCTTGCCCGAACGAGGTTGCACGGTGATGCCGACATACGCCTGCAATCCGCCACTGACCACTCGCTGGCCAAGGCGCACGCCATAGCCGGTAATCACCTTGCTGCTTTCCAGGCGTGCCAGCCGGGAGGTGACGGTGGTACGGGCGATGCCCAGTTGACGGGCGAGCATGGCGACGCTTTCGCGTGCATTGATTTGCAGCGCTGCGATCAACTGTCGATCAATTTCGTCCAGCACGGGCGGGCGGGTATCGGGCACGGGTATTTCCTTAAAACTTCCAGCGTTTAGCGGTCTTGGCCAGGCGTGCCTGGAGCCCGTCCAGGTTCTGTGCCAGTTGCTGAGTCATCAAGTGATAGCCCATCAACTCGGCTGGAATGACCGGCTGCGCGGGAGCGCTTTCCGATGTGCGCACCAGACGCTCGGTTGCGCCGGTTTGCAGCGCGCGAGCCATGCCGATCAACTGACGACGTATCTGCCGTTAATCGTTATCCAGTGAAGTTTTAAACGACTCGCCCGCCACTTTATCCAGATCGGCAGGGCGAATATTGGCGAGAATCTCCAGGGTGCTCAGGCACATGCGGAAATGGCCTTGAATGGCGTCCAGCTCGACCATGGACATCTTCACTTCCTTGGAAACCGACGGCAGCAGCGAGCGCAATTGCAGCATCGTGGCGTTGAGCCTGGCGGTCAGCTTGAGATGCTCGTCAGCGGTGACCGGCTGGCCTTGCACGATGCGTCCATAGACCTTGGCGCAGTCACGCAAGCCACTGGCCAGGTTGTAGCGCCAGGAAAACACGGCATACAGTGGCAGGGCGAAGGAGAAGGCCAGCGCCAGCGCCAGCGCGATACCGATCAAAATATCTACGGTGCGCCACAACCCGTCACTGATCGGGTTGTAGCCATGACCGGCCACGATAAACAGCGTTATCGCCGACAGCAGCGCGGTGTAACCGCCTTTGCCGATAGCGTGATAAGCAAAAAAACCGCACATAACCGACATCATCGCGTACGTCAGTAGCGGCATTTCCAGATAGCCCTGCTGGACCACCACGATCAGGCCAAGACCAGCTCCGATCAACGTTCCGTAGGCGCGCTCGACTGACTTTTTGCCGATATTGCCGTGGTGTTGCAAACCGCCGATGACGATCAGCATTGTCACCGACGCCCACTCGCCATGAGGCAGATTGAGGCCCGTGGTCAACAGAATCGTTACCAGCAAGCCCACCGCAATCCGCGCCGCGTGGATCAGCCGCGCATGCCGATAACGGCGATATGGGTCCAGCAGCGGACGCAGAACAGGGCGAAGCCAGGAGGGTATGAAAGCAGAGCGCGAATTCGTCATGCGTTAAGAGACCGCGAGGGTAGGGAAGAGATTCCCTGATTGGATGATGGCAGGTCTCAGTAAGCCACATTTTGAGAGGAGATGGGTGGTGTATGTTGGTGATCAGTGAACATGACATCGTGGATTCAAGCGGTAGTAATCACGATCTGAATTCAGTAAGGATGAAATCCAGCACTTTTTAAGATGCCTTTATATGAGGCTTTATGGTCATTAATGTGTGCTTTTATGATCTATTATCTACAGGTTCAAGCCTGCAAACGTGCTACTTTGTGATTCCTTGAACCCCCGCGCCTGCTCGCTGGTAACTGCTCATGAAAGCTTTTTTCCCCGTTCAATGCAGCGACACGCTGTTGTGGATTGCCCTGCTGGTAAAGCAGGCCCGGCTACAACAGGGCGTTCGGCAAGTGGATCTTGCCGAGCGGCTGGGCATTTCGCTGCGTACATTTCGACGCATCGAAGCAGGCAGCGCAGACGGCGTATCGCTGCGCGACTTCATGCTGGTGGTCTGGGGGCTGGGTGTGTCAGAGCGCTTGTTTCAGGGGCTGCGAGACGACGAGTCGTTTAGCGTCGAACAGCTTGAAGCGGCCGACCGCAAGCGCGTTCGCCTGCCTAGAAGCAAGCCGGAGGACTTCTGATGGCTCAGGCCTACATTTATATGGAGTGTCCTGTCAGCGGACAGACACTAACGCTGGGCAAATTGACGATCCAGTCCGGTGTCGGGACGTTTCAGTATTCACCTGATGCAGTGCAGGAGAACATCTGGGTGCCGGACCCCTTCAGGTATCCGTTGTCTGCGCGGGCCTATTCCGTGCCGAAAAATGGCGGTGTGCCGGGCTTTATCGATGACGCCATGCCCGATGGCTGGGGGGAGCGGTTGTTGCATCGGGTTGAAAAAGGCCCATTGGACCCGATACAGCTTTTGCTCAAATCTCCCAACAGCGACAGGGCGGGCAACATCATGGCCGGACTGGCTCGCACAGCACAGGACGGACTGGGCCAGACGCCCCCCAAAGCCCTGCATGCCAAGGGGCTTGATCATTTCATTGATGCCTGTGAAGCGATCTACGACAGCCAGCTTAGTGGTGAGCAATTAGAGGCGCTGAAAGTCAGGGATCAGCGATCCTCCGCTGGCGGCGCTCGTCCGAAGCGAACGTATCTGGGCGACAGAAAACTGATTCTGGCCAAGCCTCGCGATAAGTTCGATCACTATGACCTGCCCTCTGTGGAGCATGCCTGCATGACGTTCGCAGGGCTTAAAGGGCTTCAGGCGGCCAACACCTCTTTGTATCGCGGCGAGCGAATCAATACGCTTCTGGTCGAGCGCTTCGACCGCGTCTTTGATGAGCCGACCCGGCGCTTTCGCCGGCTGCCGATGCTCAGCGGTTTGACCTTGCTGGACGCCGAGTGGAAGGCTCGGACACACCCGGACTGGCAATATGCAGCACTTGCAGATGAGTTGTATCGCCGTGGTGCGCCAGACCAGGACCGACAGGAACTGTACCGACGCATGGCTTATAACGTACTGGTCGGTAACGCCGACGATCATCCTCGTAACCATGCCGTCATCTGGAAAGAAGGCGTCTGGAGGTTATCGCCGCTGTACGACGTACTGCCGATTCTGGACGAAGGGCCTGCTCAGGCACTCGCCATGTCAGTCGGTATCGAAGGGCCACGTCTTAACCGGGGCAACCTGCTCAGCCAGCACGCCCACTTTGCCCTGAACAAGGAAGAAGCCGAGGCAGCTCTTGATGAAGTGGCGGGCTGGGAAGCCGAGCTGCACGACTATTACAGTCAATTTCTGGCCGGTGCAGAGCTGGATGCTGCGGTCGATGCGACCAGTGCAGCGCGTTTGAAGCGCTAGTAGATCCAGAGATGTTCGGACATTGGATATGCCTTTGAGGTGAGCCGAATACGGGTTTAATCGGCTCATAAGGTGAGCCGATTGTGCTGGCTATTCGGCTCACCGTCCAGACGTTGTTTCGGGCCCAAAAATTTCAACTACCGTTCGTCCGCCTTCATAGTGGTTCACTTGCTGGCGCAATGGAACCGTATCAGCCTTCCCGACACTTAGGACGGCAGAGCATCGCTCCTTGTGGGCAATCTGATGAGATCCCGGGCGCAATGCCCCGGTCATCACTAATGGCCAAGCGGAGTTTATCTTCCATGAAAAAAAGTATTTCCCTGCTCACGACTTTGTTTTTCTGCCATGGCGCATTGGCAGGAACGATGCTCGATGAACAGAGCATTACTTCGTACGTCGACAGTCACAGTGTCGAGCAGGTCGCGTTGCTTGAAAAACTGGTGAACATCAACAGCGGCACGGACAACGTGGACGGTGTCGTCAAGGTCGGTGATCTGATGAAGGCAGAGTTGGAAGCGCTGGGCTTCGATACCCGTTGGCACGAGCTGCCCGCAGGGATGAACCATGCCGGTAGCCTTGTCGCGGTGCATGACGGTAACAAGTCTGCGAAACGAATCTTGCTGATAGGCCATCTGGATACCATGTTTCCGGCCACCAGCAAGTTTCAGGAGTATCCATTGATAGATGGCGGCAAAAAAGCCAAAGGCCCCGGAGTGATCGACGACAAGGGCGGCCTGGTCACCATTCTTTACGCCTTGCAGGCGCTGAAACACAGCGGCGCATTGCAGGACATGAATATCTCTGTGGTCCTGGTTGGTGACGAAGAGCTGGCGGCCAAGCCGACTGAAATTTCCAGAGAATGGCTGATTGCCGAAGCCAAAAGAAGTGACATAGCACTGGGCTTTGAATTCGCCTTGTCGCCCAATCAGTTAATCACCGAGCGCAGAGGATTGAGCGAATGGTTTTTGACCAGTACCGGCATAGACAAACACTCAGCGACTATTTTTCAGCCTGAAACCGGTTTCGGTGCGGTGTACGAGTCGGCCCGGGTGCTTGATGAAATTCGCTCCAAACTCTCCGGTGAGCAAGGCTTGACCATCAACCCTGGGCTCATTCTGGGCGGCGCCACAGCCCAGGAAGATGTACCAAACGGGCAAGGCACTGCCTCGGGGAGAAAAACCACAATCGCCAGAATAGTGTCCGTGCATGGCGACCTGCGGTTCAGCAGTGAAGAACAGCGAAGCTCTGCCGAAGCCCGCCTGCAGGAAATAGCCAGTCACTCGCTGCCACAGACTCATAGCGAGTTGAAGATCAAGGCAATCATGCCGGTCATGGTTGATCGCGAAAGTAATCGCAAACTTCTGCAAGCCTACAGCAAGGTCAGCCAGGACCTTGATGGACCTGCACTGGAATCGGCTCCGTCAGCGGAAAGAGGCGGTGCCGATATTTCCTATGTGAACAAATATGTAACGGCGAGCCTGGACGGTCTTGGCGCGTGGGGGCAAGGTGCCCACAGCGAGAATGAAACCATCGATCTGGGTTCGCTGCCCGTGGTGACCAAACGCGCCGCGCTGTTCATCAGCCGCTATGGCAAATAGCTGTTCTTCAGCCGGGCGCTGAGCCCTGCCTGGCTGAAGAGCACAAGGCCGACGGCAGCACCTGATGCGTTTTGCCGTCCTCACCTGCAGTGTTGACCAGCCAAGGAGAAAAGCCAGATGGAATTTGATCTGCGGTTGTCGCATGACAACGATCTGGAGCAGTTGCAGCGTCTCTCTGCGCGGGCTCGCCAGCGGTATACGATCATTCCCTCTTTGGCTCATGTCGCCGAAAGCCCACCGCTGGGCGCAGACAGATTCGAAGCCTGCCGGGTCATGGTTGCTGTAGACAGGCATAGCGATGAAGTCATCGGTTTCGTAGCCATGCGCCTACTGGATGATTACTTATACCTGGACAATATCTCGGTCGAACTTCTTGCTTCAGGCAAGGGCGTTGGAAAAAGCCTGCTGTCGTCTGTCGTGGCATACGCGCATTTGCGTCGGGCTGATGCGGTAAGCCTGACAACATTTCGCGAACCACCCTGGAATGGCCCATGGTTTCGTCAGCATGGGTTCTGTCCGATGCCGACGGATTGTATTGGCGATGGGTTAAGGCGCGTCATGAAGCGTCAGTCGCAGACTTTCGATCCTGCGACGCGTGAGACCCTGTGGCGTCTGCTTTAACCCATGCCAAAGTCATGGATGCAATCCACTTTAGCGAACTGCGCTTTCCTCATCGAGCTGCAAGGTCGATACATAAATGCCTTGTTGGCTATCCGCCATCTTCGTTTTGTTGTTCAAGATTCGTACAGCCAGTCTTTGCCATATTCGCCTTGCCAGCCTGTTCTTTCACCGCGGTGAGAGCTGCAGCGCTCCAGCCAAAATGTATCAAAACAGAAATATTGTGGACACCTTGTCACCACAAAATGCACGCCACTCGCTGATCGACCGGCTCTGACCCCATAACCAGAAATCTCAGGCATCTCCTTCAGACGAGCGAATATTTGCTGCCATGAATAACCTGAACCTGCTGCAGACCTGCCAGAACGAACAATCGGCGGACGTGATTTACGGTCCGATTCAACCTGAACTGCTGCGCGAGGAAGTGCTGGCCGATTTGCTGGAAGCCAGCGCCCGGCGCAATCCGCAGCAAGTGGCACTGATCTTCGGCGAGCACCGGATCAGTTATGGGGAGCTGGACCGGCAGGTTGATCAGGTGGCTTCTGCGCTGATCAAGGCTGGCGTAAGGCCTGGGCACATCGTTGGTCTGTGGCTACCGCGAGGCATTGAGCTTCTGGTGATGCAGGCCGGTATCGCCAAGGCGGGTGCCGCCTGGCTGCCTCTGGATCAGGACACTCCGGTGGAGCGTCTGCAAATATGCCTGGACGATGCCAGCGCAGTGGGGCTGGTGTCCTGCAACGCGCTGAGCCCGTTGCTGGCTGGTAGCGGTCTGAACGTATGGACGGCCGAAGCGCTGCTGACACAGACCGACGCAGCGTTGGTGCGCCGCAGTGGCGTGCTTCCCGATCATCCTGCGTACGTGATCTACACCTCCGGCTCCACCGGCAAGCCCAAGGGCATCCTGATTTCCCAGCGCAGCATCTGCCATTTCCTGCGCAGCGAAAACGCGGTACTCGGTATCTGCGCCAGCGACCGGGTCTACCAGGGCTTTTCCGTGGCATTCGACATGTCGTTCGAGGAAATCTGGATTGCCTATCTGGTGGGCGCAACGTTGTGGATAGGCCCAAAGGAAACCAGCGGAGACCCCGAAACCCTGCCACGTCTGCTGAACGAGCAGCGCATCAGCGTTTTGCACGCGGTGCCTACCTTGCTGGCGCTGTTCAGCGAAGACGTCCCCTGCCTGCGGGTGATCAATCTGGGCGGCGAGATGTGCCCTGAGTCGCTGGTCGACCGCTGGGCCACGCCGAACCGGCAAATGTTCAACACCTACGGGCCCACCGAAGCCACTGTGTCGGCGAGTCTGGCGCGGTTGTCGCGTGGTCGCCCGGTCTCGATTGGTACGCCGCTCCCCAATTATGGTCTGTTGGTAATCGCCAATGACCCAGCGGTCGGCAGCAGCCTGGCACCCAGCCTGCTGCCCCGTGGCGAAGTCGGCGAACTGTGCATCATTGGCCCCGGTCTGGCTGAAGGTTATCTGGGCAGACCGGATCTGACCCAGGAAAAATTCCTGCCTAACCCGTGGTCCACCGGCTATCACGATGCGCGCCTGTATCGAACCGGCGACCTTGCGCGGATCGACGATGAAGGGCAAGTACAATGCCTGGGACGTGCCGATGATCAGGTGAAAATTCGTGGCTTTCGCGTCGAACTGGGCGAGATTGAAGCGCTGTTGGCGCAACAGCCCGGCGTAGGTACTGTTGCCGTCCTGTTGCGCAACGAGGGTGGCGTTGATCAGCTGATTGCTTATCTGGTTTGCGACAGATCGACGGACTCCACATTCACCAGCCAGCTGCGCAAGGTCTTGCAGGCCCGGTTGCCGTCGTACATGGTGCCGGGGCATTTCGAGTTGCTCGACAGCATGCCGCGCCTCACGTCCGGAAAAATCGACCGCAAAACACTCAAGGCCCGCCCGTTGACGGTTGATGCCGCGGGTGCTGGCGCAGAGTCCGACGTGGCTGAAACTGAAGGCGAAATCGCACTGTTTGCTGCGTTGGCCACACTCTTTCCTGGCATGCCGATCCGCCGCGATGCGGACTTTTTCACCGATCTGGGCGGGCACTCCTTCTTTGCAGCACGTTTGGCCTCGGCCTTGCGGGCGAACCCTCGCTTTGCACAAATCACCGTGCGCGACATTTACCAGCAACGCCGTATCGGCGCGATTGCCGAAGTGCTGGATCAAGCACCGCAAGAGATGGCTGCCCCGGTCGACTGGACGCCTCCGTCCGCGTGGCGTCGCTGGCGTTGCGGCGTGGCTCAGGCTCTGGCATTGCCGGTAATGGTCAGCCTGCGAATGACCCAGTGGCTCGCGCCGTTCTTTACCTACCACTTGCTTACCGGTTCGCCTGACGACTCAGTGGCTTTGGCAACTCTGGCTTCTATCTCGGTGTTTCTGATTGCCACCGTTCTGCAGTTTTTCATCGCGTGGGCGGCCAAATGGCTGATCGTTGGTCGCCTGAAGCCTGGAATATATCCATTGTGGGGTGTCACTTATTTTCGCTGGTGGGCCGCCGACCGTATGGTCGAGTCGGCACCGACTTCCCTGTTGAGTGGTTCTTCGCTTTATCCCCTGTGGCTGCGCGCCCTGGGAGCAAAGATCGGTGAGGAAGTGATTATCGGCGGGGCCACGGTGCGGGCCCACGACCTGCTTGAAATCGGTGACGGGGTCAGCGTCGGCAACGGCGTGAGCTTCGAGAACGCACGCGTCGAGCGGGGTCAGCTGCATCTGGGACGTATCGCCTTGCAGGACAATGCCTGTGTCGGTTCCTACGTGATCATGGAGGGCAATACGGCTATCGGTCCGTGGGGGCATCTTGAGGCGCAATCGGCCATGGCCGACGGCCGGGAGGTTCCGGCGGGTCGTATCTGGCAGGGCTCACCTGCGCGTGATGTCGGCGCGTTCGACACGCTCGGCCAACCTGCGCGGCCTGTGACCAGCCCTGCGCGTTTGCGGGCAGAAAAACTGTTCTTCGTGTTCGGCGTTCTGCTGGTCGCGACGCTGTTCTTCATCCCGGTCTTCCCGACCTTTTTCCTGATCGACTGGTTCGACACGCAGAACGTCTTGCCATGGTTCGAGGGCAGCGGACCATTGGGACAACTGGCGCGCTATTTCCTGCTCGCGTTCCCGGCCAGTGCGGTGCTGATTGTCGCGACTGTTCTGGCCTCTGCCGCATTGCGCTGGATCGTCTTTCCACGTCTCAAGCCGGGTCGCTACGCGGTACACAGCAACACTTATTGCGCCAAGTGGCTGATCAGTCAGATTCAAGAGGCCAGCCTCAATGTGCTTTCCGGTATCTACGCCACGGTGTACTCGCCCTTCTGGTATCGACTGTTGGGTGCGAAAGTGGGGCGCGACGCCGAGATTTCCAGCGCACAGGGCGTCATCCCGGACATGCTGACCCTGGGCGATGAAACCTTTATCGCCGATGCGGTGATGCTGGGCGATGAGCGTATCGATGGCGGCTGGATGACCATGCAACCCACAGTCGTATCCAATCGCAGCTTTGTCGGCAACGGCGGTTACATTTCAGATGGCACGGTGCTGCCGGAAAACGTCCTGATCGGCGTCCATTCCTGCGCGCCGCACAACAGCAAAATGGTCGACGGCGACACCTGGCTGGGCTCACCACCGATCCACCTGCCTGCCCGCGAGCAGGTGAGTGGCGCTCCCGAATCACTGACCTTCAAGCCTTCACCGCTGCGCCGCCTGGCCCGAGGACTGGTCGAAGGCGTGCGCATTGTCACCCCGCACGCGGTAGTGATCGCCGTTGGCTACACGGTCATGCTTGACCTGATGCCTCTCGCCGACGACGAGCGCTGGGGCGCGGTGCTGGCCTACCTTGCAGTGATCGGCGTGGCGTACAGCGTGGGTAACTTTCTGCTGATCGCGGCCCTGAAATGGCTGGTGATGGGCCGCTATCGCAAACGCGCAGACCCTATGTGGACACCATTCGTATGGCTCTCGGAAGGTATCACCAGCCTCTATGAAGGCATGGCCGCACCAAACTTCATGCGCTACCTGCGCGGTACTCCGTGGTTGCCGCTGGCCTTCAACCTGCTCGGCTGCAATATTGGCCGAGGGGTTTACATGGACACAACCGACATCACCGAATTCGACTGCGTCAGCATCGGTGCAGATAGTGAGCTGAATGCCGGTGCCTGCCCGCAAACACACCTGTTCGAAGACCGGGTCATGAAGATTGATCACGTCAGCATCGGCGAGCGCGTGTACATGGGCCCACGTAGCGCCGTGCTCTATAGCGCCGTAGTCGGCAACGATGCGCACCTTGGCCCACTGACCCTGGTGATGAAAGGCGAGCATATCCCCGCGTGCAGTCGCTGGGCCGGCTGCCCGGCGGCACCTGACAGGGCATGAAACGCGGGGCGAGCTGGGCATTCGATGAAGATGGCCGGCTCGCCCCTCCAGAGTCCTTCCCTCGGCAGAATGTATTGCTGGTCAGATGCGTCACCAGGCCAGGCTGTGCAAGAGATGAGGCCAGAAACCGCATTCGGGCTTGCGTGCGAACCGCCGTGGAGCAGTGGCTCGAATTGCCATCGGAAGCGATCACGTTCATCAGCGCCCCAGGTCTCGCGCCGCGATTGATGATCGACGGCCTGCCGGAGCCCGGTTTTTCCATCAGCCACGAAGCTGGATTCTCTCTGGCTGCGGTCAATCTCAACGGAGCGGTGGGTGTGGACTTGATGCAGGTCCAGCCTGTACCGGACTGGCAGGTTGTTGCGCGGGATTATCTCGGGCCAGATGTAGGTGCGCGACTGCGGGATGTTTCCTAGACGATGCGCCCGGTCGCGTTTGCCAGGGCCTGGTGTGAGCGAGAAGCGTTTTTGAAACTGCATGGTCGTGAGTTGGGGGAATGGATAGAGGTGGGGCAGTTGGAGGGCGTGGGCATCGAGGTTGAATTGGGGACGAACATGGTTGGGGTAGTGGCTTTGAAATGGCCTCGATGTGTGAGACTGTCAGAAATTTT
>NZ_LJQT01000260.1:0-15090 GCF_001400515.1 Pseudomonas meliae
CCAGCGTGGGAATGCCTTTCTTGACGCTCTGCGTCATCTGTTACCTAGCGGCATCAGCCGATCGTCATCAGGCTCGCATTGCCACCCGCCGCCGCGGTGTTGACGCTCAATGCCCGCTCTATCACCAGACGTTCCAGCGGCACGTTGGTTTCGCCGTGGGACAAGCCATTGACGCCGACGATTGCACCGCTGCGTTGTGCGATCTGCTGGCAGATGGCGCGTAGCTGATCGGAATCGCCGTGGTGCAGGACGGCGTCGATAGCGACTTCGTCCTTGGTCCAGTCAGGGATCAGCTTGATGCGTGCCTGAACGTCCTTTGGCAGACGAGCGCGCAATGGCTTGCTGATGTCTGTTTCCGGCCACACGGCAGAGCTGCCGACAGCCAGCACGGCCGCCAGTTGAATCAGCAGGTCGTTCTCGTCATCCGCCAGGCAAAGCACGTGTTCACGCGGCAGAATCGCATAGCCGTTGCGCTCGCCGGTCGGCCCCGCCAGCTGGCGAGTGATGCCGCTTTGCGATTGCTCGGCGTATTGGCTGCACAGGGCATCCAGATCGCTTTGCTGATTACTGGCTGCCCAGGCCTTCAAGGCTTGCAACGGTTTGTTGAGGATGTCACGCAGGCGGGTGTCCGGAGCAGACAGCGCATCACTGCGCACGAACGATTTCTCGATGGCATCCTGCGGACGCGTCGACAGCAGGCGGTACAGGTACAGCGGGCCACCGGCTTTAGGGCCGGTACCGGACAAGCCTTCGCCGCCAAATGGCTGGACGCCCACCACAGCACCGACGATGTTACGGTTTACATAGACGTTGCCTGCGTTGACGTTGTCGATGACCTTGGCGATGGTCTCGTCGATGCGGGTATGAACACCAAGGGTCAGGCCGTAGCCGGATGCATTGATCTGGTCGATCAGCAGGCCCAGTTCCTTGCGCTTGTAGCGCACCACATGCAGCACCGGGCCGAAGATTTCGCGTTGCAGCTCATCGAAGCTTTCCAGCTCGATCAGGGTCGGCATCACGTAGGTGCCACGCTTAAGCTCCGTGCTGTCGGCAATGGCCACCTGATAAACCGTACGGCCTTTGTCGCGCATGGCCTGGATGTGTTTTTCGATACCCGCCTTGGCCTCGGCATCGATCACCGGGCCGATGTCCACGGACAGGCGCTCCGGGTTGCCGAGGCGGCTCTCGGCCATCGCCCCCTTGAGCATTTCGATGACGCGGTCCGCAGAGTCTTCCTGCAGGCACAGCACGCGCAGTGCCGAGCAGCGTTGCCCGGCGCTGTCGAACGCCGAAGAAACCACGTCGATGACAACCTGTTCGGTCAGCGCCGAAGAGTCGACGATCATCGCGTTCTGACCGCCGGTTTCGGCGATCAACGGGATGGGGCGGCCCTGCGAGTCCAGGCGACCCGCCACGTTGCGTTGCAGCAGGCGGGCGACTTCAGTGGAACCGGTGAACATCACGCCTTTGACGCGTTCGTCGCCGACCAGCCCGGCACCTACGGTTTCACCGCGCCCCGGTAACAATTGCACCACGCCTTCCGGGATGCCGGCTTCAAGCAGCAGGCGCACGGCCTGGGCGGCAATCAACGGTGTTTGCTCGGCCGGTTTGGCCAGCACCGGGTTTCCCGCAGCCAGTGCAGCAGCGACCTGACCGCTGAAAATTGCCAGCGGGAAGTTCCACGGGCTGATGCAGACCACCGGCCCCAGCGGACGATGGGCGTCGTTGGTGAAATCATTGCGCGCCTGTACGGCGTAGTAACGCAGGAAGTCGACGGCTTCGCGCACCTCGGCGATGGCGTTGGCGAAGGTCTTGCCCGCCTCGCGGACCAGCAGGCCCATCAAGGGCTGGATGTCGCTTTCCATCAAATCGGCAGCACGTTCCAGAATTGCGGCGCGTTCGGCAGGCGGTGTTGCCTGCCAGATCGGGCCAGCGCTCAAGGCGCACTGGATGGCGTTCTCGACATCCTGCAGCGAGGCTTCCTGAATATGACCGACCACATCACGCAGGTCCGATGGGTTCAACGCGGCAGTCAGTGTGCCTGCGCTGGCCGGGCAGCCGAGCATGGGGGCAGCTTTCCAGTCATTGTGCGCTGTGGCGAGCAGGGCCGAGGACAGCGAAGCCAGACGATGCTCGTTGGCCATGTCGATGCCGCTGGAGTTGGCGCGCTCGGTGCCATACAGGTCGCGCGGCAGCGGAATGCGCGGGTGCGGCAAGCCAAAACCGCCTTCCTGTGTTGCCATGCGTTCGATCTGGCTGACCGGGTCGGCCACCAGTTCCTGAATGGAGATCGAATGGTCGGCAATCCGGTTGACGAACGACGTGTTGGCACCGTTTTCCAGCAGACGACGGACCAGATAGGCCAACAGCGTTTCATGCGTGCCGACCGGAGCGTACACGCGGCATGGACGGTTCAGCTTGCCATCTGCGACCTTGCCTACGACCTGCTCGTACAAAGGCTCGCCCATGCCGTGCAGGCACTGGAACTCATACTGACCTGGGTAATAATTCTGCCCGGCGATCTGGTAAATAGCCGCCAGGGTGTGGGCGTTGTGTGTGGCGAATTGTGGATAAATGACTTCTGGTGCCGCCAGCAGCTTGCGGGCACAGGCGATGTACGAGACGTCGGTGTACACCTTGCGCGTGTACACCGGATAGCCTTCCAGACCTTCGACCTGGGCGCGCTTGATCTCGCTGTCCCAATACGCGCCCTTGACCAGACGGATCATCAGGCGGTGACGACTGCGCCGAGCCAGATCGATCACGTAATCGATCACATAAGGGCAGCGCTTCTGGTAAGCCTGAATCACGAAGCCAATGCCGTTCCAGCCAGTGAGCTGCGGTTCGAAGCACAGGCGCTCGAGCAGATCCAGTGACAGCTCCAGACGATCAGCCTCTTCGGCATCGATGTTCAGGCCGATGTCGTACTGCTTGGCCAGCAGGGTCAGCGACAGCAGGCGCGGGTACAGTTCTTCCATCACGCGCTCGTACTGGGCGCGGCTATAGCGCGGGTGCAGTGCCGACAGCTTGATGGAAATGCCCGGGCCTTCGTAGATACCGCGGCCGTGGGAGGCCTTGCCGATGGAGTGTATGGCCTGCTCGTAGGACGCGAGATACTTCTGCGCATCATGCTCGGTAAGCGCCGCTTCACCCAGCATGTCGTAGGAATAGCGGAAGCCCTTGGCTTCAAAACGGCTGGCATTGGCCAGGGCTTCGCCGATGGTTTCGCCGGTGACGAACTGCTCGCCCATCAGGCGCATGGCCATGTCGACGCCCTTGCGGATCATCGGTTCGCCGCTCTTGCCGATGATGCGGCTCAGTGAAGAAGTGAGGCCTGCCTCATTGTGAGTGGCGACCAGCTTGCCGGTCAGCAGCAGGCCCCAGGTGGCAGCGTTGACGAACAGCGAGGGGCTGTTGCCCAAGTGCGGCTGCCAGTTGCCGTTGCTGATCTTGTCGCGAATCAGGGCATCGCGCGTGCCCTTGTCCGGAATGCGCAGCAACGCCTCGGCCAGGCACATGAGTGCAACGCCTTCCTGCGAGGACAGCGAAAATTCCTGCAACAGGCCTTGAACAATGCCAGCGCGGCCGCCAGCGCTTTTTTGGTTGCGCAGCTTTTCGGCAATAGACGCGGCCATCTTGTTGGTGGCTTCGGCAACAGGTGCAGTCAGGCGCGCCTGCTCCAGCAGCATCGGCACCACTTCCTGCTCGGGGCGGCGGTAGGCGGAGGTGATGGCCGCCCGCAGTACCGACTGCGGTTGAATGCTCTCGGCAAAATCCAGGAAGCATTGCAGGCCTGTGTCTTCCGCCACTTCGCCTCGGTCTTCGCTGTCTTTGCCAGTCGCGCCATTGAGCTCCAGCAAGGTTGCACCACTCTCCAGTTTTTCCAGGTAATTGAAAATCGCCTGCTTGATCAACCAGTGCGGTGTGCGGTCGATCGAATGGGCGGCGGCTTTCAATCGCTCGCGGGTCGGGTCGTCAAGTTTGACGCCCAGAGTAGTGGTGGCCATGTGTTGTCCTCATTATAGCCACGCAACGGTGGCATCGGCTTTGGCGAAGATTAGCGCTGTGACGGGGTCAGGTGCAACCGAGTGCAACCCTGTTTCGATAATATTTTGTGACATTCCCGGCAAGTGACCCGCAAAAGTGCTGCTTTGCTCAGAGCTGGTGCGCGATTGTTTGTAGAGAGGGTCGAAAGCGCCCTAAAATGGCGCAGAAAAACGCCTTTATTGGTTTTTTTGTAACAGGTGCAACTTGCACGGTGAAATGGGTTGCACCTTGTTTGGTTTGTTTGATAGGATTCATTCCCGCGGTGCAACCGCCAGTCGTTGATTGCCGATCCTTGCGGAGCGATCAGTCAACGCGGTGTCGGGTGCAAAAGCACGGATGCGCCGTATATCGGTCGCTATTCCCTTTGGCATCGGGTGCCAACATAAAAACAATGCCAAGGCAGAACTCATAAGTGTCAGTAACCCTACCTTGATCACGTTTGTGATCTATATAGCGGCAATGGTCTTGATCGGCTTGATGGCCTATCGCTCTACCAACAACCTTTCGGATTACATCCTCGGCGGGCGCAGCCTGGGCAGCGTGGTAACAGCGCTTTCAGCAGGGGCCTCGGACATGAGCGGCTGGCTGTTGATGGGGTTGCCGGGGGCTATCTATATGTCCGGCCTGTCGGAAAGCTGGATCGCCATTGGTCTGATCATCGGCGCCTACCTGAACTGGCTGTTCGTGGCCGGTCGTCTGCGTGTGCAGACCGAGCACAACGGTGACGCGCTGACCCTGCCGGATTACTTCAGCAGCCGCTTCGAAGACAGCAGCGGCCTGCTGCGCATCATCTCGGCCATCGTGATTCTGGTGTTCTTCACCATCTATTGCGCCTCGGGCATCGTTGCGGGCGCGCGTCTGTTTGAAAGCACCTTCGGCATGTCCTACGAAACCGCCCTGTGGGCCGGCGCTGCGGCTACCATTGCGTACACCTTCGTCGGTGGTTTTCTGGCCGTGAGCTGGACCGACACCGTACAAGCCACGCTGATGATCTTCGCCCTCATCCTGACGCCGATCATCGTCCTGCTGGCAACAGGCGGGGTCGATACCACCTTCCTGGCCATTGAAGCGAAAGATCCGACCAGCTTCGACATGTTCAAGAACACGACTTTCATCGGCATCATTTCCCTGCTTGGCTGGGGACTGGGTTATTTCGGTCAGCCGCATATCCTGGCGCGCTTCATGGCGGCTGATTCGGTCAAGTCGATTGCCAGCGCCCGACGCATCTCCATGGCCTGGATGATCCTGTGCCTTGGCGGTACTGTGGCGGTAGGCTTCTTTGGTATCGCTTACTTCTCCGCGCACCCGGATGTGGCCGGGCCGGTGACCGAGAACCCGGAGCGGGTCTTCATCGAACTGGCCAAGCTGCTGTTCAATCCATGGATCGCCGGTGTATTGCTGTCGGCCATTCTGGCTGCGGTGATGAGTACGCTGAGTTGCCAGTTGCTGGTGTGCTCCAGCGCGCTGACCGAAGACTTCTACAAGGCTTACCTGCGCAAGGGGGCTTCGCAGCTTGAGTTGGTGTGGGTCGGGCGTGCGATGGTGTTGCTGATCGCTGTCATTGCCATTCTGCTGGCCGCCAATCCCGAGAATCGCGTACTGGGGCTGGTGAGCTATGCCTGGGCAGGGTTTGGCGCTGCATTCGGCCCTGTGGTGCTGATATCTGTGCTGTGGAAAGGCATGACGCGCAATGGTGCGCTGGCTGGGGTAATAGTCGGCGCTGCGACTGTCGTACTCTGGAAGCAGTTCAGTACCCTTGGCCTGTATGAAATCATCCCGGGTTTCATCCTTGCCAGCATTGCCATCGTGGTATTCAGTCTGATCGGCAAGCCTGCGTCTGCGTCCATGCAGACACGTTTCCTGGCGGCTGAGCAGGAGTTCAAAGCCAACCGCTGATAATGCTGCTTGAATAACCGATGAAATGAAAAGCGGCCCGCACTTTCTGCAAGTGCGGGCCGTTTTTTTGATCGTTTGATTCAAGGCCTGCGTGCGACTCAGCTCTTGTTGTGATCAATATCCAGATTATAGAACGTGGCCTTGCCGCCTTCCGAGGTATACCCGGTGTTGTCCTGGGTATAAACACCGGCTTTGAAATACAAAGGCTTGTCGCGCCAGGTCTCGCTGATGCGCTTGCTCCAGTCGGTGTCGTTGACACTGACAGTCAATTTTCCACCCTTGCTCAGGTGAATGACGTAACTGAATGTCTGATTGAGCTTCACACCTTCGACTATCTTATAGACCTTGCTTTCGTCGTCATCGAAACGATTGCGAACTTTCGCAACGATGTCTCCGGTCTTGGTGTCTTCCTTGTATTGATACTCGACTTTCAGAAGAGGCTCGGTGCTCTCGTAGGCATGTATCTGGCCGATCACGATCTTGCCGGAAGAGGGCACCTGATCGACTTCCAGTTTAGCGTTCAGATAGTTGTCCGCGTCGGGATATACCCAATTGTGCAGTGATCCATCTGACCATGTTTCCCGTAACTCGCTGCGTGAATATTTGGCGTTTTCGGTTTTGGTCCCGGTCACCGGAGACCAGAACACAATGGAGTCCGATTTTGATTTGAAGTATTTGCCGTCATAACCCTTAACAAGCTGAGCGGTGGTAATGGTTTGGGGGGGGGAGCCCACTGGAATGCTGAGTTGGTACGATCCGAGATCAATCATGTTCAATCCTTCCGCGCATGTCTGTTTGCTACCAAGGGTTGGCCCCTAGCAAGAGGGTTTGAGCGCGTTTTATACGGATTGTAGGGCGATTTGTTAATTAAAAGTTGTCGAACCAATGACGTCAAAGTGCTGTCACTTTTCCTGCAGAGCAGAGTGTGCACGGCGTACAGGGAATGACCGTTAGTCGGGTAGATCGAACTTTGATGGTAGGGAAGGGGTGCCTTGCTTCTGCTTTTTGCGAGACGGGGCTAGAGTTATTCCAAAGTATGACGGTCGTCCTGAAACCCAGGCGTCATGCCCACATAGAGAAGCAGCATGGAACGCGTGCCAACACAGCCACATGATGGCTCTTCGGTTTTACTGGTTGTAGACGATTACCCGGAAAATCTGGTGACGATGTGCGCTGTTCTGCAAAGAACGGACTGGCACATTGTGACTGCGAGTTCAGGCATCGAAGCATTGACGGTACTTCTTGAGCAGGAAGTCGACCTGGTTCTGCTGGATGTGCAGATGCCGGGCATGGACGGCTTCGAAGTCGCTCGGCTAATGCGAGGCAGTCAGCGCACCCGTCTGACGCCGATTATCTGTCTCACGGCCAATGAGCAGACTCAGGATGCCGTGCAGAAGGGGTATGCGAATGGCGCGACGGATTACCTGTTCAAACCCTTCGACCCGAACGTTCTCAAGCCCAAGGTGCAGACCCTGCTTGAGCAGCAGCGTAACCGTCGTGCGCTGCAACAGCTCTCGCTGGAGCTTGAATCGGCCCGAGCGTTCAACGCGTCAGTGCTGGCCAACGTCGCCGAAGGCATTCTGGTCGTTGATGAGGCGGGCACCATCAGTTTTGCCAATCCCGCCATCTGCCAGTTGTTGAGCGCTTCGGTCGATCAACTGCGCGGTACGCAAGTGCTGGATTACATTATCGAACCGCAAGTGGGCGACTGGCTGGAGTCTGGCTTCTACAAGCACTATCGCAAGGCCGACACCTACCGGGTGCACGATGCCGTTCTGCGTACCGCACAAGGTACACAGTTGCCGGTTGCCTTGTCTTGCGCGGCGCTGCCTGCGGAGCAGAAGGCGATGGTGATGACGGTTCTGGATATGTCGGTAGTCCGTGATCTTTATCAGCAACTTGAAAAACAGGCCGTTACCGACGCTTTGACAGGCCTGCTCAATCGCCGCGGGCTTTATCAGGCCGTTGAAGGCATGCTCCTGCGAAAGGAGCAGACAGACAAATACCTGGTTGTGCTGTTCATGGACCTGGACGGCTTCAAGCAGATCAATGATGCGCTGGGTCATGACGCCGGTGATCAGGTATTGCTCTGGGTCGCCGAGCAGTTCAAGGACAGCATGCGCCCCTATGATGTTCTGGCGCGCATTGGCGGCGACGAATTCACGGTCGTGATCGATGGGCTTGATTACCCCGAACAGGCGGCCAAAATCGCCGAAAAGCTCATTGAACGGGTGTCGGGAAGACGCCAGGTCGACGGTGTCGATATCACCTTGGGTGCCAGTGTCGGTATTGCGACCTTTCCGGACTGCGGCTCGAATCTGGACGGTTTGCTGCGTGCGGCAGATATCGCCATGTACGAGGCCAAGCGTGCAGGGCGTCAGCAATACCGGTTCTACGACCAGAACATGAACGGACGCGCCCGCTCACGGCTGATGCTTGAGGAAAGCGTGCGCACGGCCATCGATGGCAAGGATTTTTCGGTGGTGTACCAGCCCCAGGTCCACGTTGCGGATGGCCGCCTGCGTGGTTTCGAAGCGTTGTTGCGCTGGCAGCATCCGGCGGTCGGCGAGGTACCTCCTGCACTGTTCATTCCCTTGCTTGAGGAGACCAGGTTGATCAACCGGCTAGGCAGCTGGATTTTCGATCAGGGTGCCGAACAGCGTCAGGCGTGGAGTCGGGTGTTTGCTGCCGATGTGGTACTGAGTGTCTGTGTCAGCCCCACGCAATTCTGCATGCCCAACCTGGCTTCGGAGCTGAAGCGTGCCATGGATCGCTTCGAGCTCAAACCAGGGCAGATCGAGGTGGAAATCACTGAAAGCTCTCTGGTGCATAACCTTACGCATAGCCATAAACAGCTGAAGTTGCTGCATGACGTCGGCGTGCGTATTGCGCTGGACGATTTCGGGACCGGCGAATGCTCGCTGTCGCACTTGCGCAATCTTCAGCTAGACACCTTGAAGCTGGACAGGCGTTTTGTCGCCAACATTGTCGAGTCCAGGCGCGAGGCGGCGATGGCCAGCAGCATCATCGACCTGAGTCGCAACCTCGATATGCTGGTTATTGCCGAAGGGGTCGAGACCCCCGAGCAATACCAGTGGCTGGCGGACAACGGCTGTCAGGTCATGCAGGGCTTTCTGATCGCGCATCCGATGGTGCCCGAAGACGCGCTGCGCTTCCCCGGGCACTTTGAGGTGGCAGGCTTGAGATCGAGTGGATTGCTGTAGAATGGCGTCTTTCGTCATCATGCAAAAGGCCCCATGACTGCCGCCAGCCATGCTCCGCTCAAATACCTGCAGGCCTATCCGCAGACCCTGCAGGATCAAGTGCATCAGCTGATTGCCCAGAACCGTCTGGCGGACTATCTGGAGCAGCGCTACCCTGAGCGTCATCAGATACAAAGCGACAAGGCTCTTTACGCCTACGCGCTGGCGCTCAAGCAGGATCACCTGCGCAACGCGCCGGCCATCAGGAAGGTGCTCTTCGATAGTCGCCTGGACCTGACCCATCGCGCGCTCGGGTTGCACACTAAAATATCCACAGTGCAGGGCGGCAAGCTCAAGGCAAGCAATGAAATTAGGGTAGCCGCCTTGTTCAAGGAAGCCCCTGCACAATTCCTGAAGATGATCGTGGTTCATGAGCTCGCACATTTTCGCGAGTCAGACCACAACAAGGCGTTCTACCAGTTATGCGAGCACATGCTGCCCGGGTATCACCAGCTGGAATTCGACCTGCGCGTCTACCTGACCTATAACGAGCTGCAGGCTTCGAACGGCAAGCTTTAAGCTCGCAACTGCCCTGCTAGGGATACCCGAGCACGGCCTTGATGCTGTTCAGGTTGCGGGCGATCCATGTTTTGTCGATGGCGCCCCAGTTGCGAATACGGTAATTGCCTGCGTGATTGCGGGCACCTTCCTGCTGTTCGAATTCACACACGATGTCCAGATCGGAGAGCGCGCTGATGGTGTCCTGCGCGGTGCGGCGTGGCATGCCGGTTACGGCGGTCAGTTCGGGTACGCTGCTGGCGAGCTTCGAATCAATCAGGTACGCCACGTACAGGCGGCGATAGAAACTGCTTTTGGTCTTGCTGACCTCCATCGACGAATCCCTTTTCAATGCTTTCAATGCTTTCAATGTGCAGCTTGCAGCTCAAGGCGTGCAACTGCTCTTAGTCCAGATCGCGGCGCATGCCGATGTGGGGGATGTCGTCTTCCAGGTAGACCTCGCCCACCGGGTTGAAACCGTAGCGGCTGTAATAGCCTTGCAGGTGGGCTTGTGCCGACAGATAGATGGGCTGGTCAGGCCATTTGCGTTCGGCGTTTTCCAGAGCCTGTTCCATCAGTTCATGGCCAATGCCCCGGCTGCGAATCGAAGGGGCTGTCACGACTCGCCCAATAGTGACGTCGCCGCCCTGCTGGATAGGGTCCAGCAAGCGCAGGTAGGCGACCAGCTTGTCTTCCTGCCAGGCCATCAGGTGGCAGGTATCGCCCGTCAGGTCCTGCCCGTCCACGTCCAGATACACACATTGCTGCTCGACCACAAACACCTCGGCGCGCAGTTGCAGCACGGCATACAGCTGCTGGATGCTCAACTCGGTGTGATGTTTGCAGATCCATTTGATAGACATGTCGCAGACTCGCAAGGAAACCAGAAGAGAAGTCTAAACGTATCCGCCGACATTCCCAATAAACGCTGTCAACGATGTGCGTACAGCTTTACTGAGCATGTTCTTCTTCCGGCTTGTCTACTGACCGCTTCAGGTCTTCAATTAAAAGCTGCTGGCACTCTCATGAGTGATGGTTTTGCTGCCGATAGGATTAAATCGGGTATACCGCCCTTTTCAGGAACCTGAGCATGTCGCAGTGGCTTCGAGCGGTTGGGTTGCTGGTCTTTTTGCTGATGGCGCATGCCAGTGCAGCCGAGAAACTGCGCCTCGTCGCTGACCCTTGGCCACCTTTTACCGATGCGCTGCTGCTCAACGGCGGACTTGCGACCGATATCGTCAATACGGCGTTGCGCCGCGCCGGATACACCACTCTGTATGAGCAAGTGCCTTGGGCGCGGGCAATGCTGGGGTTGAGTGAAGGGCGGCACGATGTTCTGATCAACGCATGGTTCAGCGAAGATCGCACAAAAATTGGTCAGTTTTCAGCCGAATACCTGCTTAATAGGGTGCGCTTCATCAAACGCAAGGAATCGGCTATCGAGGTTCGGAGCCATGAACAACTGCACAATTACATGATTGCGGTTGTACGCGGTTATGCCTATTCCCCTGCGTTTGACAGCGACAGTCTGCTCAAGAAGGTTCCCGTACAAAACTTCTCCACAGCCGTACGCATGCTCGCTGCCGAACGTGTGGACCTGACACTGGAGGACGAATACGTCGCTCGCTATAACCTGGCGATGGAGCCCGACGAGGTTCGCGACCGTGTCGAGTTTCTACCCGGCTCGTTGAGCGAGAACAGTCTGCATATTCTGGTCAGCCTGAAAAACCCTCAGCACGCAAAAATCGTCGCCGATTTTGATCGTGAAATTGCCGCCATGAAGGCCGACGGCACCTACGACGAGCTGTTCAGACTGCATGGGCTGCAACAGCCTCCGGAGCTTTGATCAGGTGGGCGGCAAGGGTGCGTAGCGGTGCCAGCTGGCGGCAGATCAAGGCTAGCTGAGCCTGTACCAGACGCTGGCTTTCGTCCATCTCTTCCGGTAGCTGTTCCAGTTGCGCGGCCAGTGCTTCCTCTGCGTCACTCTGTACGGCGACAGGTTTCTTCTCGGCCAGCCCTGCGGCGATTTCGTCGATACTGGCTGCCAGCGTAGCGCCGACGTTATCGATCAGGTGTTCGCGGACATCGCCAGGCAACTGTGTATCACGGTGCGCGCCGAGGCCGGAAAGGTAGCTCAGCAGCGTATGTGACAGGACCAGAAAGCGGAAACCGACATCGGCCTCCTTGCGGAAGTGACCGGGCTCCATAAGCATGTTTGCCAATGTGGTCGACAGCGCAGCGTCGGCATTGTGTGCGTTGCGTCGCGCCAGTCGATAGGCAAGGTCGTCACTCTTGCCCTTGGCGTACTGCTGCATGATCTGCCGCAGGTAAATGCTGTTGCAGGTCAGGGTGTTGGCCAGCACCTTGTTCAGGCGTCGTCCTTGCCAGTCCGGCAGGAACAGGAACACTGCGAGCCCGGCGATAAGGCTGCCCAGCAGGGTATCGAACAGCCGGGGCAGGAACAGGCCGTAACCGTCGCCGACCTGATTGAAGCAGAACAGCACCATCACTGTGATGGCGGCGGTCGACAGGGTGTAGCGCGTGGTGCGATTGACGAAGAACACCACACCGGCCAACACCGCGCACATCGATTGCAGAATCGGACTGGTAACCAGATCGAACAGTACCCAGCCGACCGTCAGACCTATTGCCGTACCAATGATCCGCTGGCCGAGTTTGCGCCGGGTGGCGCCGTAGCTCGGCTGGCAGACAAACACCGTGGTCAGGATGATCCAGTAGCCCTGTGACGGATGAATCAGGTGCACCATCGCATAACCGATGGTCAGCGCCAGCGGCAGGCGCAGGGCGTGACGGAACAGCAGTGAGGTCGGCGTCATCTGCAAGCGCAGGCGGGTCCAGACATCCTTGAGGTTGCGCGGCGAGCGGTCCAGCAGGCTGCTGTCGGTGGCATCGGCCACGGCGTCCGGGTTGCTGGCGTCGCTGATCAGGCGATCCAGTGTGCCGAGGTTGGCAGCCAGCGCACGCAGCGAACGCAACAGGCCACGCCACGCAGGGTTGCTCTGGATGCGCAGGTGTTCCAGAGAGGCGTGCAGGTCCTCCATGGCTTCGGCGAAGCTTGGGTCGTATACGAACGGCTGACGCAACTGGATGGATTCTGACAGGGCCTGACAGGCAACGCCCTGTTGACGCAACAGGCGCTGGCAGCGGAACAGCACATCGCTGTGGAAAAAGGCGTCGGCCAGTGAGTTGTAGGGGTAGTGCGACGAGCTGGCGCGCTCGTGGATGTCCTGGGCGATGAAATACAGCTTCAGGTAGCGGCTGACTTTCGAACCGGGGCGGCCGCTGCCAACGCGGTGCAGGATGATTTCCTTGGTGGAGTTCAGCGCGGCGACCACTTTGCCATTCTGCTGCGCCAGTTCCAGACGACGGGCCTCTACATTGAGTGTGCGGATCGGCTCAAACAGCGTCGACTTGAGTTTCAGGTACTGCCCCAGCTCACGGAACAGCCGGGCCAGCGCCTGTTGCACCGGTTGGTTGGAAAACAGCATCTGCCACAGCACCGACAGCAGGCCGTACCAGGCTGCACCCGCCACCAGCAGCATCGGCTCATGCCAGAAGTCCAGTACCTCACCGCCGCGCTGATCGACGCCGATCATGGTGTAGACCGAGAGGATCAGCGTGCCATAGGCAATCGCGCCATAGCGTTCGCCCAGCGCGCCGAGCATGGTCAGGCAGAAGCTGGCCAGCGCCAGTGAGCAGACAAACAGCCAGGGGTAGGGGAAGAGCAGTTCTACGGCGAGTGCGGCAACACTGAAGCACACATTTAGCCGGCCTTGCCAGCTATCGTCAGTCTCTGCCAGTGCGCAGGCAATAATCCCCAGAAACAGCGGGATCAGCAATGCCATCTCGTTTTGGTACCAGCACAGCGCCATGCTGCCGGTCAGTGCGATAAAGACTCGAACGCTATAGCTGAATTTATCCAGCGCCCACAATCGACGGAATGTATGACGGAGAGATTTCGATGCCATGGGTAAGCTGACGGCCCTGTTCGCAATTGATCAATTCTGCAGGAGGATATGTACAGACCAAACGACTGACTGTACATCCGCTTGGCAAAATTTATACCGGTTTGCAGTGTCGCGATGTTACGCCACGCGCACTACGTCACACGTACTGCGCCGCTGCGTAGGCCGAGGCCCATGCCCACTGAAAGTTGAAGCCGCCCAGATGACCGCTCACGTCGAGTACTTCGCCGACGAAATAGAGGCCAGGGGATTTCAGCGACTCCATGGTCTTGGACGACACTTCACGGGTATCGATACCGCCCAGCGTCACTTCAGCGGTGCGATAACCCTCGGTGCCTGCCGGGACCACCTTCCAGCTCGCCAGTTTTTCGGCGATGTCGGACAGTTCGGCGTGGGTGTACTGCTTCATGGGCTTGGACACGAACCAGTGTTCGGCGATCAGGTTGGCCATCTTCTTGGTGAAAATCTCGCCCAGCAGGGTTTTCAACTCGCTGTTGGGACGCTCGGCCTGTTGCTGACTGAGCCAGGTGGGCACATCGTGATCGGGCAGCAGGTTGATTTCCACGGTGTCACCGGGCTGCCAGAACGAAGAGATCTGCAGGATCGCCGGACCACTGAGGCCGCGATGCGTGAACAGGATGTTTTCGCGGAAGCTGGTGTCATTGCAACTGACCAGGCAATCCACCGATGTGCCTGAAAGCTCTGTGCACAGCTCCTTGAGCTGATCGGTGATGGTGAACGGCACCAGGCCTGCGCGGGTGGGCAGCAGCGTGTGGCCGAACTGCTTGCCGACCTGATAGCCGAAACCGGTTGCGCCCAGCGTCGGGATCGACAGCCCGCCCGTGGCGATAACCAGCGCCTCGCAATTCAACGTGCCCAGCGTGGTTTGCAGGCTGTAGCCGTATTCGGTTTTGTCGATCTGCTGCACGGAAGTGTCCATGTGCAGGCTGACACCGGCCTGACGGCATTCCTCCAGGAGCATTTCCAGAATGTCGCTGGACTTGTTGTCGCAGAACAGCTGGCCGAGTTTTTTCTCGTGATACGGCACGCCATGTTTGGCGACCATCGCAATGAAATCCCACTGGGTGTAGCGCGCCAGCGCCGATTTGCAGAAGTGCGGGTTCTGCGACAGGAAATTGGCCGGCTTGGTGTACATGTTGGTGAAGTTGCAGCGTCCGCCGCCGGACATGAGGATCTTCTTGCCAGGTTTATTGGCGTGATCGATCAACATCACCCGGCGCCCGCGAGCGGCAGCGGTGAACGCACACATCAGACCTGCGGCGCCAGCGCCAATGATTACAACGTCAGTAACGGGCACAGCGTGGTTCCTCGATCTGTAGGTCACGATCGTTCCCGTGCTCCGCGCTAAGCTATATACAAGCCTGTTTTTGATTCTGGCC
>NZ_LJQT01000260.1:15131-16086 GCF_001400515.1 Pseudomonas meliae
CAAGTTCGCTCCCACGCCCTACGGGCAGAGGCCTGAAAACCTCGTTTTCAGGACCTTCGGGGCCTGTATATGATGCTCGGCGCGGAGTGTAGGGACTATCAGGGTCAACTATAAACTTTACAAAATCCGCACGCGCAGCGACTTGCCTTTGATCTTGCCGTTGTTCAAACGCTCCAGAGCCTGTTTGGCCATGCTGCGCTCGACGGCGACGTACGCCTGGAAATCGAAGATCGCGATCTTGCCCACCTGAGTGCCTGCAATACCCGCTTCGCCGGTCAGCGCGCCAAGAATGTCGCCCGGGCGCAGTTTGTCCTTGCGACCCGAACCGATGCACAGCGTCGTCATGGTCGGCAGCAGTTTGCCGCCTTCCTTAACGCTTAGCTGATCGTACTGCTGCCAGTTCAACGGGGCTTTCTGCAATTCTTCGATAGCGCGGGCGCGCTGGCTTTCCGACGGTGCCACAAGGCTGACCGCGATGCCTTTTTCGCCTGCGCGACCGGTACGGCCTACGCGGTGAATGTGGATTTCCGAATCGCGCGCCAGCTCGACGTTGATCACCATGTCCAGTGCGTCGATGTCCAGACCGCGCGCGGCCACGTCGGTGGCGACCAGTACCGAGGTGCTGCGGTTGGCGAACATCGCCAGTACCTGATCGCGGTCGCGCTGTTCCAGATCACCATGCAGACCGACGGCAGACATGCCTTTGGCGGTCAGGTGGTCGACCACTTCCTGAACCTGCTGCTTGGTGAAGCAGAACGCCACACAGGACGCCGGACGGAAATGACCGAGTACCTTGACCACCGCTTCCAGACGCTGCTCCGGAGAGATTTCATAGAAAATCTGCTCGATCTGGCTGTCGGCGTGCAGCGCTTCGACTTTGACAGTTTGAGGGGCACGCATGAATTTCGACGACAACTGCTTGATGCCAACCGGGTAGGTCGCGGAGAACAGCAGG
>NZ_LJQT01000260.1:16141-16635 GCF_001400515.1 Pseudomonas meliae
TCGGCTTCATCGAGGATCAGCGTGTTCAGGCCGTCCAGCACCAGCGAACCCTTGCGCAAATGTTGCTGAATACGCCCCGGCGTACCGACGATGATGTGCGCGCCGTGCTCCAGCGAGCCGATCTGCGGGCCGAAAGACACGCCGCCGCAGAGGGTCAGCACCTTGATGTTGTCTTCCGAGCGCGCCAGACGGCGGATTTCCTTGGCGACCTGATCCGCCAGTTCGCGGGTCGGGCACATGACCAGTGCCTGGCAACCGAAGAACCGCGGGTTGATCGGGTTGAGCAGGCCGATACCGAAGGCAGCGGTCTTGCCGCTGCCGGTCTTGGCTTGCGCGATCAGGTCCATGCCCCTGAGGATCACCGGCAGGCTCTGCGCCTGAATCGGTGTCATTTCGGCGTAACCAAGCGACTCCAGGTTAGCCAGCATGGCAGTGGACAGAGGCAGAGAATTGAAAGCGGTGTTAGTCACGACGGTGGACCTGCAAAACAAAAA
>NZ_LJQT01000260.1:16655-59341 GCF_001400515.1 Pseudomonas meliae
GTGGGAGCGAGCTTGCTCGCGAAGGGGTCCGTACAACCCCAGAAGATGGTCGTGAGCAATGCGGATCGCCGCCCCGGTCACTCCCACAGAATCCAGCAATGAGCGCGGAGCATGGGCGCGATAGCCAGGCAAAAAAATCCCCGCTGGAGGGCGGGGTTGAGGTTCGAGCGTGGCAGCTCGCAAAGGTGTACAGCAAGGCCCGTCCGGGAACGGGCCTGCAGGGCTTACAGCAGGATTGTACGAATGTCCGCCAGCAATTCGCTCAAGCGCTTGGTGAAGCGGGCAGCAGCTGCGCCGTTGATCACGCGGTGATCGTAGGACAGCGACAGCGGCAGCATCAGTTTCGGCTGGAAGGCTTTACCGTCCCAGACGGGCTGGATGGTTGCCTTGGAAACACCGAGGATCGCCACTTCCGGCGCGTTGACGATCGGCGTGAAGCCGGTGCCGCCAATGTGGCCGAGGCTGGAGATGGTGAAGCACGCGCCCTGCATGTCGTTTGCAGTCAGCTTTTTGTTACGTGCCTTTTCAGCCAGTGCTGCGGCTTCGGCGGCCAGCTGCAACAGGCTCTTCTGATCGACGTCGCGGATAACCGGTACCAACAGGCCATCCGGGGTGTCCACGGCAAAGCCGATGTGCACGTACTTCTTGCGAATCACGGCCTTGCCGCTAGGTGCCAGCGAAGCGTTGAAGTCCGGCAGCTCCTTGAGCAAGTGGGCGCAGGACTTGAGCAGCAGTGGCAGAACGGTCAGCTTGACGCCAGCCTTCTCTGCAGCACCTTTCTGCGCAACACGGAAAGCTTCCAGGTCGGTAATGTCGGCCTGGTCGAATTGCGTGACGTGCGGAATGTTCAGCCAGCTGCGGTGCAGACCCGAAGCGCCGAGTTGCATCAGGCGCGTCATCGGTACTTCTTCGATCTCGCCGAAACGGCTGAAATCGACTTCCGGGATCGGCGGAATGCCCGAGCCGCCGCTTGCGCCGCCAGCCGGAGCGTCCTTGGCCTTCTGCATCATGGTCTTGACGTAAACCTGAACGTCTTCTTTCAGCACGCGGCCGTGTGGGCCGGTGGCGCTGACCGCGCTCAGCTCGACGCCGAACTCGCGTGCCAGCTGACGAACAGCCGGGCCTGCGTGAACCTTGGCGCCGTCTTTGGCCGGTGCAGCCGGAGCAGGTGCTGCTTCGGCTTTCGGCGCTGGAGCAGCGGCCGGTGCAGCCGCTTCAGCCTTGGCAGGAGCGGCAGCCGGTGCGCTGGCAGCAGGTGCCGGAGCTGCGGCGGGCGCTGCGCCTTCGACTTTCAGTTTGAGGATCAGGTCGCCGGTACCGACTTCCTGGTCCAGCTTGACTTCGATGCTCTCGACAACGCCTGCTGCCGGAGATGGGATCTCCATGCTGGCCTTGTCGGATTCCAGGGTGATCAACGACTGATCAGCCTGAATGGAGTCACCGACCTTGACCATCAGCTCGATGATTTTGGCCTTGCCCGACGAGCCGATGTCCGGCACGTGGATGTCCTGAACGCTGGCGCTGGCTGCCGGAGCAGGCGCAGCAGCGGCAGGTGCCGGTGCAGCTTCAGCCGGTTTTTCGGCAGCAGCAGGTGCCGCGGCAGGTTCGGCTGCGGGGGCAGGTGCGGCAGCCGCTTCGCCTTCCACTTCCAGCTCGAACAGCTCGTCGCCTTCTTTCAGGCGGTCGCCCAGCTTGACCTTCATGGCCTTGATGACGCCAGCCTTGGGAGCAGGGATTTCCATGCTCGCCTTGTCTGATTCCAGCGTCAGAATGCTCTGGTCGGCTTCGATGCGATCACCGACCTTGACCATCAATTCAATGACTTCGCCTTCACCGTTGCCGATGTCGGGTACACGAATTAACTCACTCACTATGTCTCTCCTTAGGAGAACCTGTTCACTCACCAATACGCTGGTTCAGTTACAACGAAACAGCGTTGGATGCTCATTTACGGTAGGTAAATTCCGCATCCTCGGCTGTTTACGCTCTGATCAGCGCTCTTGAAGCAGACTCTTAGCAGTCCAGTGGATTGCGTTTTTCAGGATCGATGCCGAACTTGGCGATGGCTTCCGCCACCACTTTAGGTTCGATATCGCCACGATCCGCCAAAGCTTCCAGGGCTGCCAGCACAACGAAGTGACGATCGACTTCAAAGAAGTGACGCAGCTTCTTACGGCTGTCGCTACGGCCGAAACCGTCGGTGCCCAGGACTTTATACTCCTTGGTTGGAACCCACTGACGAATCTGGTCAGCGAACAGCTTCATGTAATCCGTCGATGCAATGACCGGGCCTTTGCGACCGTTGAGGCACTGCTCAACATAGCTCAGTTCCGGCTTCTGGCCAGGGTGCAGGCGGTTGTTACGCTCTACAGCCAGACCGTCGCGACGCAGTTCGTTGAAGCTGGTAACGCTCCAGACGTCAGCGCCGATGTTGAACTCGTCACGGAGAATCTTCGCCGCTTCGCGAACTTCACGCAGGATGGTGCCCGAGCCCAGCAACTGGACGTGGTGCGCCGCTTCCCTGGTGTCTTCTTCGAGCAGGTACATGCCCTTGACGATGCCTTCTTCCGCACCGGCCGGCATGGCTGGCTGGGTGTAGGACTCGTTCATCACGGTCAGGTAGTAGAAAACGTCCTGCTGCTCTTCGAACATCCGGCGCATGCCGTCCTGGATGATCACTGCCAGTTCGTAACCGTAAGTCGGGTCGAAGGTGCGGCAGTTCGGGATGGTCGACGCCAGAATGTGGCTGTGACCGTCTTCGTGCTGCAGGCCTTCGCCGTTCAGCGTGGTACGACCGGCGGTGCCGCCGATCAGGAAACCACGGGTGCGGCTGTCGCCAGCAGCCCATGCCAGGTCGCCGATACGCTGGAAACCGAACATCGAGTAGAAGATGTAGAACGGAATCATCGGCTGGTTGTGGCTGGAATACGAAGTACCGGCAGCGATGAAGGAGGACATGGCGCCCGCTTCGTTGATGCCTTCTTCGAGAATCTGGCCTTTCTTGTCTTCGCGATAGAACATTACCTGTTCTTTATCGACTGGCTCGTAGAGCTGGCCGACTGACGAGTAGATGCCCAGCTGGCGGAACATGCCTTCCATACCGAAGGTACGGGCTTCGTCCGGGATGATCGGCACGATGCGCTGACCGACTTCCTTGTCCTTGACCAGCTGCGCCAGGATGCGCACGAAAGCCATGGTGGTGGAAATTTCACGGTCGCCCGAACCGTCAAGGATGGTCTTGAGGGTATCGAGTGGCGGCGTCGGCAGGCTGAAGCTCTGCGCGCGGCGCTGAGGTACGAAGCCACCCAGCGCAGCACGACGCTCGCTCAGGTAACGGGCTTCGGCGCTGCCTTCTTCCGGCTTGTAGAACGGCAGGGCTTCGAGTTCAGAGTCCTTGACCGGGATGTCGAAACGGTCACGGAAGTGACGCAGGCTGTCGACATCGACCTTCTTGGTGTTGTGTGCAGTGTTTTTCGCTTCGCCGGCGCCGGTGCCATAGCCTTTGATGGTCTTTGCCAGAACCACGGTCGGTTGACCCTTATGGTTGACGGCTTCGTGGTAGGCCGCATAAACCTTGTACGGATCGTGGCCACCACGGTTGAGTTTCCAGATCTCGTCGTCGGACAGATCGGCAACCATTGCCTTGAGTTCAGGCGAGTTGAAGAAGTGCTCGCGGACGAACGCGCCGTCCTTGGCCTTGTAGTTCTGGTATTCGCCGTCGATGACTTCGTCCATACGACGTTGCAGGATACCGTCGACGTCCTTGGCCAGCAGCGGGTCCCAGAAACGGCCCCAGATGACTTTGGTGACGTTCCACTGAGCACCACGGAACACGCCTTCCAGTTCCTGGATGATCTTGGCGTTGCCGCGAACCGGACCGTCGAGGCGCTGCAGGTTGCAGTTGACGACGAAGATCAGGTTGTCGAGCTTTTCGCGACCGGCCAGAGCGATGGCGCCCAGGGATTCCGGCTCGTCGGTCTCGCCGTCACCCAGGAAGCACCAGACTTTCTGCTTGCCTTCCGGGATGTAACCGCGGTGTTCCAGGTACTTCATGAAGCGTGCCTGGTAAATTGCCTGGATCGGGCCAAGGCCCATCGATACAGTCGGGAACTGCCAGAAATCCTTCATCAGCCACGGGTGTGGGTAAGACGACAGGCCGTTGCCGTCGACTTCCTGACGAAAGTTGTTCATCTGGTCTTCGGTGATACGGCCTTCGAGGAACGCACGGGCATAGACGCCTGGCGATGCGTGACCCTGGAAATAGATCAGGTCGCCACCGTGTTCGTCGGTCGGGGCCTGGAAGAAGTAGTTGAAGCCGATGTCGTACAGCGTGGCGCTGGAGGCGAAGCTGGAGATGTGGCCGCCCAGATCCGGGTCGTTCAGGTTGGTTTTGACGACCATTGCCAATGCGTTCCAGCGCACCAGCGAGCGAATGCGGCGTTCCATGAACAGGTCGCCAGGCATGCGTGCTTCGTGGGTGACAGGAATCGTGTTGCGGTATGGCGTAGTGATGGCGTACGGCAGCTGCGAACCACTACGGGTGGCCAGCTCGCCCAAACGGGTCATCAGGTAGTGAGCGCGGTCTTCGCCTTCTTTGTCGAGAACCGATTCCAGGGCGTCCAGCCATTCCTGGGTTTCGACGGGATCGAGGTCTTGCATGGCTTGCTCCAGGGCGGAAAGGCTTCCAGAATCGGTTGCCTGAGTTTGCGACTGGCCTTGTGGGCAGACGACATAAATTCTTGGATTACCGGAGGGTGGGATCCGGCGGCGTGTAGTTTTACTACAAATCGACGACGATTTCAGCCCTCCGAGTATCGGACCCAGTAGTAAAACTACAGAGAAGCGACTCAATCGCTCCTGTTGTCTTGTAACTTAAGACGTTACTGTTGATTGCTATTGAATATCTTGCAGGTAAAAAGCGGATTTTTATGCTTCTAATTTGATTTTTCCAGCAATTTATAACCTTTGTTCGACAAGCGGTGCTGGCAGATGCGTCTTGCCGTCATGACAGACGGGCGTTTGCACGCCGATCAAGGATAGACCATGAGCCTACCTTTACGGGCTGAATTTCCGGCCATTCTGCTGCCATTGATTACCCGTGCCCGCCAGACTTTCCAGGCCGCGCTCACTGCTTTGTCAGAGGACGCGCTGGCGTCTTTCGAAGCCTGGCCCGAAGCGCGCCGCAAGGCGTTCGACCGGGTTTGCGCCGCCAGTGATTTTGTCACCGAGCAAGTTTGCCGTGACCCGCAGATGCTCCTGCAACTGGCCGATTCGGGCGAGCTGGAGCGTAGCTTCTCTGCTGGCCAATTGCGCGGTCAGATTGCCGATGCCCTGTCGAGCGCCGCCAGTGATGACGAGCTGGGGCGTAATCTACGTCGGCAGCGCGCACGCCAGCAAGTGCGAATCATCTGGCGCGATCTGACCCGTCAGGCCGATCTGATCGAAACCTGCCGTGATCTGTCGGAAATGGCCGATGCCTCGATCGACCTAGCCTACCAATGGCTGTATCCACGGCACTGCGAGCAGTTCGGCACACCTACCGGTCGTCACTCGGGGCAGCCGCAGCACATGGTCATTCTGGGCATGGGCAAGCTAGGCGCGGTAGAACTGAACCTTTCGTCGGACATTGACCTGATCTTTGCCTACCCGGAGGGCGGCGAGACGCAGGGCACCAAGCGTGCGCTGGACAATCAGGAGTTTTTCATTCGCCTGGGGCAACGGCTGATCAAGGCGCTGGACCCGGTGACTGTCGATGGTTTCGTGTTCCGGGTCGACATGCGCCTGCGGCCCTACGGTTCTTCCGGGGCGCTGGTGCTCAGCTTCAACGCGCTGGAGCAGTATTACCAGGATCAGGGCCGCGACTGGGAACGTTACGCGATGATCAAGGCGCGAGTGGTCGGCGGCGATCAGACGGCAGGTGCCGAGCTGCTGGATATGTTGCGCCCGTTTGTGTATCGCCGTTATCTGGACTTCTCGGCCATTGAAGCGCTGCGCACCATGAAGCAGCTGATTCAGCAGGAAGTGAAGCGCAAGGGCATGGCGGAAAACATCAAGCTCGGTGCCGGGGGTATTCGCGAAGTCGAGTTCATCGCCCAGGCGTTCCAGCTGATCCACGGTGGCCGCGACCTGAGCCTGCAACAGCGCCCGCTGTTCAAAGTGCTGAAAACCCTTGAAGGGCAGGGTTATCTGCCTTCGGCGGTGACTGAAGAGCTGCGCGAGGGTTACGAATTTTTGCGTTACACCGAGCACGCCATTCAGGCGATTGCCGACCGTCAGACGCAAATGTTGCCGGACAACGATCAGGATCAGGCACGCATTGCCCTGATCATGGGCTTTGCCGACTGGGTCAGTTTTCACGAGCGCCTTATGTACTGGCGCAGTCGGGTGTCCTGGCATTTCCGTCAGGTCATCGCCGACCCCGATTCGGATCCCGACGACGAGCAGCAGGACGACAGTGAAGTCGCGGTGGGTGGCGAGTGGCTGCCCCTGTGGGAAGAGTCCCAGGACGAGGAAGCCGCGGGTCGCCAGCTGTTGCAGGCCGGTTTCGTCGATGCGGAAAAGGCACTGAAAAATCTGGCCAGCTTGCGCAGCAGTCCCAATCTGCGTTCGATGCAGCGTCTGAGTCGTGAGCGGCTGGATGCGTTCATCCCTCGGTTGCTGGCTCAGGCGGTAGAGCATGAGAAGCCCGACCTGGTGCTGGAACGTGTGCTGCCGCTGGTAGAAGCGGTCGCCCGGCGCTCGGCGTATCTGGTGTTGCTGACCGAAAACCCCTATGCGTTGCGACAACTGCTGACCCTGTGCGCTTCCAGCCCATGGATTGCGGAGCAGATCGCACGCTTCCCGCTGCTGCTCGATGAGCTGCTCAATGAAGGTCGCCTGTTCAATCCGCCGTTGGCACCAGAGCTGGCGGCCGAGCTGCGTGAGCGGCTGATTCGTATCCCGGAGGACGATCTCGAGCAGCAGATGGAAGCCCTGCGGCATTTCAAGCTGGCCCACAGCCTGCGGGTTGCGGCGTCCGAGATATCTGGCAGTCTGCCATTGATGAAAGTCAGTGATTACCTGACCTGGCTGGCCGAGGCCATTCTGGACCAGGTGCTGGCGCTGGCGTGGCGCTACAGCGTGGCTCGCCACGGCACGCCCTCGCGCCCGGACGGCACGTTGTGCGACCCAGGTTTCGTGATTGTCGGCTACGGCAAGGTCGGCGGCATCGAGCTGGGGCACGGCTCCGATCTGGATCTGGTGTTCATTCATGATGGCGATCTGGAGGCCGAGACCGACGGTGCCAAACCGATCGACACCGCGCAGTTCTTCACTCGTCTGGGGCAGCGGGTGATCCATTTGCTGACCACGCAAACCAACTCCGGTCAGCTGTATGACGTCGACATGCGCCTGCGGCCGTCGGGTGCATCCGGGTTGCTGGTCAGTTCGCTGGGGGCCTTCGCCCGTTATCAGGCCAATGAAGCCTGGACCTGGGAGCATCAGGCGCTGGTGCGTGCGCGGGTGATGACCGGCAGTCGCGATGTTGGCGAGCAGTTCGAAAAAGTCCGTGCCGATGTGCTGGGGTGCGAGCGTGATCTGGACAAGCTGCGCGCCGAAGTCAGCGAGATGCGCGGCAAGATGCGCGACAACCTCGGCACCCGCGTGACAGCAGCCGGAAGGGCGGCCAATGCCTTCGAGGCGTCGGTGCCGTTCGACCTCAAGCAGGACGCCGGAGGTATCGTCGATATCGAATTTATGGTGCAATACGCCGCCTTGGCGTGGTCCAGAGAGCATCCAGCGCTGCTGCAATACACCGACAACATTCGGATTCTCGAAGGGCTTGAGGACGCCGGACTGTTGCCTGACACGGACGCCGGCCTGTTGCGCGAAGCCTACAAGGCGTACCGCTCGGCAGCGCATCGTCAGGCTTTGCAGAAGCAGGCGGGCGTGGTCAGCGGCGATCAGTTTCATGCCCAGCGGCGTGAGGTGATGCGGATCTGGACGCAGATGGGTTTGAGCTGAGCCGCGCGGCAACGCCATATTCCGCTGCAACACTATATAAAGCTATGACAGGGAGGCGACAGGTTGTGTGGGAATGTCACGCAGTCTGATCGGCCTCCCTGATCGTTTCTGGTCGTTTTTGGATAGAACATGAAAATTCTGATCGTTGGGCCTAGCTGGGTCGGTGACATGGTGATGGCACAAACGCTGTTCCAGTGTCTGAAACAGCGTCATCCCGAGTGCGAAATCGACGTGCTGGCCCCTGAATGGAGCCGTCCGATACTGGAACGCATGCCGCAGGTTCGTGCTGCGCTCAGTTTTCCACTGGGGCACGGTGCCCTGGAGCTGGCGACCCGTCGCCGGATCGGCAAGTCCCTGGCTGGCCAATACGATCAGGCTATCCTGCTGCCCAATTCGCTGAAATCCGCTTTGGTACCCTTTTTCGCTGGTATACCGAAACGTACCGGCTGGCGTGGCGAATTCCGCTACGGCCTGCTCAATGACGTGCGCACCCTCGACAAACAGCGCTATCCGCTGATGATCGAGCGTTTCATGGCCTTGGCATTCGACAAGAGCACCGAGTTGCCGCGTCCTTATCCCAAGCCGAGCCTGCGCATCGACACCGCGACTCGCGATGCGGCGTTGAGCAAGTTCGGCCTGACCCTCGATCGTCCGGTGCTGGCACTATGCCCAGGTGCAGAGTTCGGCGAGTCCAAGCGCTGGCCTGCCGAGCATTACGCACAAGTCGCCGACGCCAGCATTCGCGAAGGCTGGCAAGTCTGGCTGTTCGGCTCGAAAAAGGATCACCCGGTCGGCGAGAGTATTCGCCAGGAACTGATTCCCGGTCTGCGTGAGGAGTCGGTCAACCTCAGTGGTGAAACCTCGCTGGCCGAAGCCATCGACCTGCTCTCGTGTGCCGACGCGGTGGTGTCCAACGATTCCGGCCTGATGCATGTGGCCGCAGCGCTGAACCGCCCGCTGGTGGCCGTCTACGGTTCGACCTCGCCGGGCTTCACGCCACCGCTGGCCGACGCAGTGGAAGTGGTGCGCCTGGGTATCGAGTGCAGCCCGTGCTTTGAGCGCACCTGCCGTTTCGGCCATTACAACTGTATGCGTCTGCTTGAACCGGACGCCGTGATTCAGGCGCTGAGCCGCCTGAACAGCACGCCGGTGGAGGTCGCCTGATTTTGCGGGTACTGCTGATCAAGACTTCTTCGCTGGGCGATGTGATCCATGCCTTGCCCGCACTGACCGATGCGCAGCGAGCGCTGCCCGGCATCCGCTTTGACTGGGTAGTGGAAGAGGGTTTCGCCGAAATTCCCGCCTGGCACCCAGCGGTCGACAGGGTGATCCCGGTGGCGATCCGCCGCTGGCGCAAGCACCTCTGGCAGACCTTCAGGTCGGGGGAGTGGCGGCGCTTCAAACAGCAGGTGCGCGAACAGCGCTACGATCTGGTGATTGACGCTCAGGGCTTGTTCAAAAGTGCCTGGCTGACACGTTATGTCGATGCGCCGGTGGCGGGGCTGGACCGCGACTCGGCACGCGAACCGGTCGCCAGTCGCTTTTATGACCGCGCTTTTGCAGTGCCGCGCGGGCAGCATGCGGTCGAACGACTGCGTCAGTTGTTCGCTCAGGCATTGGGTTATCCACAGCCGTCCGGTATGGGCGACTACGGCCTCAAGCCGCTGGCGACTCTGGATGACACGTTGCAGGCTCCGTTCGTGCTGTTCCTGCATGGCACAACCTGGGACACCAAGCACTGGCCCGAGCTGTACTGGCGACAACTGGCCGAACTGATGGCCGCTCGCGGCCTGCAGGTGCAGTTGCCATGGGGCAACCCGGCAGAAAAGGCACGCGCCGAGCGCATTGCCGACGGTCTGGACAGCGCACACGTGCTGCCGAAATTGAATCTGGCGGGTGTAGCGCGGGTATTGGCCAGCGCACAGGCCTGCGTTGCTGTCGATACCGGCATCGGACACCTGGCCGCCGCACTGGACGTCCCGACCATTTCCCTGTTCGGCCCGACCAACCCGGGCCTGACCGGAGCGTATGGCAAGTCGCAGGTGCATCTGGCCAGCGACTATCCGGGCTGCACACCTTGCCTGCAAAAGAAATGCACGTACCAACCGACCGCCGATGATCAGCGCCGGTTCGACCTTAAACGCGAGTGGCCGATGTGCTTCACTCGTTTGAATCCCGAGCGAGTAGCGAGCCAACTGGGCGCGCTGTTGCTGGCAAAGGAACCTGGCTGATGCAACTGGCTTTTGTACTCTACAAATACTTTCCGTTCGGCGGTCTGCAACGCGATTTCATGCGCATTGCTCTGGAGTGCCAGCAGCGCGGCCACCAGATCCGCGTCTACACCCTGATCTGGGAAGGCGATGTGCCGCCCGGTTTTGAAGTGCTGGTAGCGCCGGTCAAGGCTTTCTTCAATCATCGACGCAATGAAAAGCTCACGGCGTGGATGGAAGCAGACCTGGCCAGGCGCCCGGTGGACCGTCTGATCGGTTTCAACAAGATGCCCGGTCTGGATGTGTATTACGCCGCCGACGGCTGCTTCGAGGACAAGGCGCAGAACCTGCGCAGCCCGCTGTATCGCAAGTGGGGCCGTTATCGCCACTTTGCTGACTACGAGCGCGCGGTGTTCGCTAAAGACTCGAAAACTCAGGTGTTGATGATTTCCGAAGTACAGCAGCCGCTGTTCATCAAGCATTACGACACCCCGCCGTCGCGCTTTCATTTGTTGCCACCGGGCATTTCCCAGGATCGCCGCGCACCGCCGGACGCACCAGACATCCGTGCTGGCTTTCGCAAGGAATTCGGGCTTGCCGACGAAGACCTGTTATTGGTGCAGATCGGCTCCGGTTTCAAGACAAAGGGCGTCGATCGCAGCCTGAAGGCGCTAGCGGCGTTGCCTGCCGAGCTCAAAAAGCGTACCCGCCTGTTTGTAATCGGCCAGGACGACCCCAAAGTATTCCAGTTGCAAAGCGCGGCGCTGGGCCTGGGCGACCAGGTGACGTTCATGAAAGGGCGCAGCGATATTCCGCGTTTTCTGCTGGGCGCCGACCTGCTGATTCATCCGGCTTACAACGAGAATACTGGCACCGTATTGCTTGAAGCACTGGTCGCCGGTTTGCCGGTTCTGGTCAGTGCAGTCTGCGGGTACGCCCATTACATAGCCGAAGCTGACTGCGGGCGGGTGCTGGACGAGCCGTTCGATCAGGTACAACTCAATCGCTACCTGTCGGACATGCTTGAGGATGATGACGTGCGCAGCGCCTGGGGTCGCAATGGCCTGGCCTTTGCTGACACAGCGGACCTTTACAGCATGCCGCAACACGCTGCGGATGTGATTCTGGCGGAGCACTATTGATGAAGCTGTTCCTGGCTGAACCGTTCAAGAGCCTGTGGGCCGGACGCGATGCGTTCGTCGAGGTCGAGGGCCTGAGCGGCGAGGTCTACCGCGAGCTGGAAGGACGCCGCACGCTGCGCACCGAGGTCAACGGGCGTGGCTACTTCGTCAAGATCCACCGTGGCATCGGCTGGGGCGAAATCGCCAAGAACCTGGCTACTGCCAAGTTGCCGGTGCTGGGCGCGGGCAAGGAGTGGGACGCCATCGAGCGTCTGCATGAAGTCGGCGTGCCGACCATGACGGCCGTGGCCTATGGTGAACGTGGCAGCAACCCTGCCGCGCAGCATTCGTTTATTGTCACTGAAGAGCTGGCCCCGACTACCAGCCTGGAAGACGTAAGCCTCAACTGGCGCACCCAGCCGCCCGAGCCCCGTCTGAAAAGAGCGTTTATCGCCGAAGTTGCCCGCTTGGTTGGCATGATGCACCGCGCCGGCGTGAACCATCGCGACTGTTACATCTGTCATTTTCTGCTGCACACCGATACGCCGGTCACCGCTGACGATTTCAGATTGTCGGTCATCGACCTGCACCGTGCTCAGACCCGACGTGCGATCACGCCGCGCTGGCGCAACAAGGACCTGGCCGCGTTGTATTTTTCAGCGCTGGACATTGGTCTCACGCGACGCGACAAGCTGCGTTTTCTCAAGGGTTATTTCCAGAAACCGCTGCGCGAAATACTGCTCAAGGAAGCGCCGCTGCTGAGCTGGCTGGAGAAGAAGGCCGACAAGCTGTATCAGCGCAAAGTGCGCTACGGGGATGCGCTCTGATGGCGGGCTGGAAGCTTGAGCCCGAGTACGCTTTTCTGCAGCAGGATTTCGGCAGTCTGGATTCCGTGTTTGCCTTGCAAGGCCAGCAGTTGACCCGAGACCCGCTGTCCGACGTCATCCGCGTCGAGCGCGCCGGGGTTTACTACTACGTCAAACGCTACGTAGGTGCGGGCAAAGGCCTGCGCCGTTACATCGGCAAGCCCAGGGTCAAGTCCGAGTGGCAGAACCTCAAACGTTTTGCCAAATGGGGCATTCCCACGGCAGAAGTGGTGGCCTGGGGGCTGGAGCGCAACGGCGCAGCGTATGATCGCGGCGCACTGATCACTCGCGGCTTGCCCAATACCGAAGACTTGTCTGCGCTGGCGCAACGCAAGGATCCGCGACTGGCCGACCGGCAATGGGTCGACGCTGTAAGTCATCAGCTGGCTGCCTGTACCCGGACCATGCACGACAACCATTTCACACATAATGATTTGAAATGGCGCAACCTGTTGGTCGATGACGAAGGCAAGCTGTTTTTCATCGATTGCCCCAATGGCGCATTCTGGTGGAGCTTCATGCTGCGCTATCGGATCACCAAGGATCTGGCGTGCCTGGACAAGGTCGCCAAGTATCACTTGTCAGCTACCCAGCGTCTGCGCTTCTACCTGCAGTACCGTCAGCGAACGCGGTTGAACGCCTCCGACAAGAAACGTATTCGACATATCGTCAGCTTTTTCGAGGGCCGTGAATGAGCGTTTTTATTGCCAGTGCTGACCAGCCGTTACTGGCGCGTCACAACCTGGCTGATTTTGAATCGCTTTGGAACATCAGGCTTGATGCGGTCGACGAGCCCAATACCGGGCGCGGCGGCTGGAGCAGTGTGTTCCGTCTCGACCTGGACGGTCAGGGGTTTTACCTCAAGCGCCAGAGCAATTACCTGACCCACACGTTGCATCATCCGTTTGGCGAGCCGTCCTTCTCTCGTGAGTTTCGTAACATCAGTCGCTACCGCAAGCTGGGCATTCCAGCGCTGCAAGCGGTGTTTTATGGCGAGCGCAAGGTCGACGGGGAATACCGGGCGATCCTCATGACGCGTGCGCTGGACGGCTGGACCGATCTTGACGAACTGTTGCAGCATTGGAACCAGATGGAGAGCGTCCAGCGTCTGGCGGTACTTCACGCCTGCGGCCAGTTGGCGCGCACGCTGCACGGCGCCGGACAGGTTCATGGCTGCTTTTATCCCAAGCATATTTTTCTGCAGGCGGTGGGAAAGGGCTACCAGGCGCAATTGATCGACCTGGAGAAAACCCGTCCGGTGATCTTCGGCAAGCGTGACCTTGCCCGGGACCTCGAACCGCTGCTGCGCCGCGCGCCGATGTGGAATGAGGCCGATCGCCGCGAACTGTTGGCGGCTTATCTGCAAGCCACTCCGGACAGCTTGCTGGTCGATGCCTGGAATGCGCGTTTGGGCAAGCGCAGCGCTCACAAACGAGACCTTCAACACCGCGATGATAAAGAGACCCGTTGATGCGCTTGTCTGAACTCAAGAATGCCGGACGTACCCCCGAGTTGCCGATGAGTCTGACGCTGGCCGATGCTGCCGGTTCGGCTGAACTGCAATTATTGACCCTGCTGCGGGTATTGCCGGGGCAGCGCTATGTGGGCGCAGGCGTTTGGCGAGGCCGAACGGTGCTGGCAAAACTGCTGGTGGGCGACAAAGCGGCCCGGCACTTTCAGCGTGAACTGGCCGGGGTGCGTCTGCTTGCCCAACAGGGGCTGACCACTCCGCTGCTGCTGGCCGACGGTTTGCAGGATGGCGAGGGTGGCTGGCTGCTGTTCGAGTTTCTGGAGCAGGCGTCAAGCCTGGGCGATGCCTGGAATGCTGTCCAGCACCTGCCACCGCTGGCGGATGAGCAGCAAGCCGTGCTCGGCGAGGCGCTGAGCGCCATCGCTCAACAGCACGCCAAAGGCTTGTGGCAGGAAGATCTGCATCTGGACAATCTGCTGCGCCACCAAGGCCGGCTGTACCTGATTGATGGTGCTGGCATTCGCGCCGAGCAGGCCGGCAAACCGTTGTCCCGGCAAAAGGTGCTGGAAAACCTCGGCGTGTTCTTCGCCCAGTTGCCCAGGTCTTTCGAGCTCTTCACTGAAGAGTTGCTGGTGCATTACCTGTTGAGCAACGCCGAACATGGTTTGCCGATGGAGGCGCTGCAAAAGCAGATCGACAAGGTTCGCAGCTGGCGGCTCAAGGACTTCATGAGCAAGACCGTGCGCGATTGCAGTCTGTTCAGCGTCGAGGACAGCGCTTCGGTGTTCCGTGCTGTTCGTCGCGAGGAAAAACCCGCGATGCTACCGGTGCTGGCTCAGGCTGATGCCCTGCTCGGCAAGGGGCATCTGTACAAGACCGGTGGCGCTGCGAGCGTCGGCCGTGTCGAAATCAGTGGTCGTACGCTGGTCATCAAGCGTTACAACATCAAGAATTTCAGTTACTGGCTCAAGCGCTTCTGGCGTCCCAGCCGGGCCTGGCATTCATGGCGCGAAGGTAACCGCCTGATGTTTCTCGGCATCGCCACGCCAAAACCGCTGGCAGTTCAGGAAAAGCGTTTTCTCGGCTTGCGCAGCAAAGCCTGGCTGGTGACCGAGTTTATCGAGGGACCGGACATCATCGAGCGCTTCGCTCCCCATGTGGCAACCGGTGATGCACCAGAGGCCGAACTGCTGGCGCTGGACACGCTGTTCGCACAGCTTATCCAGGCGCGTATCAGTCATGGTGATTTCAAGGGGCATAACCTGTTCTGGCACACCGATCGCTGGGCGATGATCGACCTGGATGCCATGCAGCAGCACAGTTCTCAATCGTCCTTTGCAGCAGCCTACGCGCGTGACCGGGCGCGGTTTATGCGCAACTGGCCGGTGCAGAGTGCGCTGCACCAGATACTGGAGCAGCGCTTGCCGAAGATCACGCCAGACTGAGCCTGGCCTCTCAGGCAATGCGGGTGAGGTTCATCGCCTCGAGGGCCGTCACCAGCGCGCCCATGTCGTCGAAGGGTTTGAGGTGGATACGCGGCCAACGCACACGCTCCAGATACAGTTTGCCCTCGGCATTGCGCTGCACCGGTGTGCGATGAATCCATGTGTCACGAGCACGATGGACGATGGTCTGCAAATCGCCTTCGCCCTGTTGCACCAGAAACATTCCCGGCTTGAAGAGGCGTTGGTCAATGCTCAAGAGCCTGGCTGACTCTGGGCGCGACACTTCCATAGCCACTCGGTAATCGCCCTTGATGTAGACCTGTTCATTGGTTATGCCTCCCGTAACAAGCTCTCCCGGATCCGGTACTACGCCGGTCGATTTCCCTGGTGCCACATCGATAACCCGCAGACCGATCCCTCCTTGCAGTTCTGCAATACCGGGTACAACGCCCTGGTAGGTATTGGAATGGCTGTTGCCAACCAGCGCGATCCATTTGTGGGAACCCATCACGTCCTGATGCCTGCGGATTGTGCGCGACGCAAAGTAATTCATCATCTGCTGGCGGGTGATGGACTCTTCCCTGGCAATGCCTTTGAGGTGATAGCTGCTTGCGCAGTCGATAGCGCGGACCTCCAGGCCGTACTGCCGCGCCTTGATGATCAGTTGTTCGAAGTTATAGACCTTGTCCGGATCGGTGTGATGCCCACGGTCCAGGATTTTCAGGTCATGCAACAACGTTTTGCTCATCTGGCCGGTTTCGAAGAAACGATCCAGGTCCGCCTGATGCAGGTCGGTCAGCAGGTGCTCCATGTACAGCGTCTTGACGTTTTGCCGCGCCAGCAATGGCAGGTTGTCGATGATCAGTTTTTTGCTCGAAACAGAAAAATGCGACTCGCCGATAACGATGCCTTCCGTGTGACGGTACAGGGTTTCAAGCAGCCCCGCCGTGCTCGTCTGTGGCTCGATGGCTGGCAATGTCGGGCGAGGTGGCAGTTGGGCTGATCTGATCGTGGCGGCGTCCTTTTGGAGATTTTTGCGGCGCTGGGCGAACGTATTGCGAACAGTGTCGAGTTTTGTGTCTTCAAAAAAATACTCCATGTCGAGCCCTTTCCTTTCGAAGTTCGCCAATGTATGAAGCGTCGTTCTGGTATCAAGCGGCATCTCATAGGTCGCGTCGGCCAAGGATTGCTGGATCGCTGTCATCGGGCTGTCGGCAGTCCACTCTTCGGGTGGTACGCGTAGCCAGGTAGTGTTTTCGCCGTGGACAAACCCGTACTGGCCCGCCCAATGCTCGCCCTCGGCAACGGAGCCCCTCAGTTCTCGGATCAGCATGTCATCCACAGGGGTGGCGGGGGGCAGCGGAATGCCCGGCAGCGCAGGGTCGGCAAACGCGATGGTGAAGTCACAGCGAGTCGGCGTGTTTTGATGCGGCCCGTCGGTACCTTCACTTATGCGGGTCGGGCGTCCTGCCGGTATGTCCTGAACATGCACACTGACGACCCTTGCATCTCGGCAATGCCGGGCACCTGATCATGCGTCGTGGCAAGTTTCTGGTCGAGCAGTGCGACCCAGCGTTTGGAAGAGCCGGGTGCGATGTCCTGGCTGATGAGCCTGTGCCCGAAGAAGTTGCTCATTTTGCTGGCCGCTGCCGGATCATCAGCGGCGGCCAGCACCGAATGGCCGAAAAACGGGTAGCTTATCGACGAGCTGAACGGGCGCACTTCGATGCCGTGACGGTGGGCTTCCTTGATCAGGTGGTAGTAGTCGTATTCGCTGCTCGAGTTGTTCAAGGCGCCGCGATTGACGTCGTGCAGGTAGTACTTGAGCTCATGAGAGCCAGAGCGACTCTTTTTGCCCAACTGGCGATATCTGGCCAGTTTGCGCAGGTGTTTGTCGGTGAGCAGGTGTTCGATGTACAGGACCTCGACACGCTGTTCTGCCAGCAATGGCATGTTGAGCAGGAGCAGGAGCAGGCGCTTGCTGGCTACCGACTTTGGGGCCTCGCTGAAAACCAACCCGTTGCTGTGCGTGAAGATGTGCTCGATCAGCGTCTCGACTCTACCGGGCAGGCCATAAGCGGGCAGTGTCGGCCTGGGCGGCGGAGAAAATCGGGCAAAAAATGCCTGAGCGTCCTGGTAGAGCTTTTCCCGAAACGCTGTAAAGGTCTGGCGTATTTCCGTGAAATAGGTCTCGAAATAGATTTCCAGACCTGCGCCGGTCGGGTCAAAGACTTCCTTGCTGATGACGATGTCCAGATGCGCTCTCATGGTGCTTGGCATCTCATAGTCGATCAACGTGTTGAGCGAGCCTGCGGCGGCATCTTCAGGCAGTGGCCTATAGCTCCCCGGACCGTCCAGCCCGCCGCCGCGCAAGCGCCGGTCGACGACCAGCCACTGGCCCTGTTCATTCAGGCGAACCGGCTGTTTGCCGAAGAATGCGAATGGATTGGCCGGATCGATGATCTGCCAGCAGCGCAGATGCGCATCGTATTGAACCTGAAAGGTGTGATCTGACAACCGGATGTAATTTTTTCCGTTGAGTGCGTACACGCCTTTCGCGTGGCCGTCGGTGATACGTGGCACGTTATCCAGCGAAACGTCGACTGCCAGGTCGGTGCGCAACCCCGAAGGCACGCGCGCCACGGCGTTGGGCGGTGGCAGGAGCGGCTGCCAGGCACCAGCGGCTTCTCGCAGGGCGAACTGACCGGTTGCCATCGGGGGCGCCGAGGCGACGTGGGGTGCATGGAAAACTGCGGCGTGACCATGGGCGTTGGGCTTGCCGCTCAGAAAAACCTGCTCCTGCAGTTCAACCGGGTACAGGTCCTCGTAACGCGGCAGCGAGGACTGGCGCTGGAACGAGCGCAGGACCGGCGGTGATTGATGACCGTGCTCAAGCTGATGCAATACGCCGCCGAAGCCCTTAATGCCAACCAACAAGTCGCTGCCTGCGCCGATGCCGTTGAAGAGTGCCGAGAGCATGTATGTTGCAGCGCGTTGCTGGTCGCCTTCAGTCAAGGCGGCAACTGCCTGCCCGCTGTCATGCGATGAAAGCAGGCTGCCAACCGCAAAGCTTGCCGGTGGGAACGGCAGGGTCAAGGCGGTAGCAATTATCTCGACGCTGACCCAGATCAGCCGGACGAGCATGTCGTTGCGGCCGGTGGTGGTCTCTTCCACATCACGCAACCTGCGCTCCAGCGGCCTGTTGAAACAGGTGTCGGCGAAGTCTGCAATGAATGCCTTGGGAATGACCGGAGGTTTGTTGGCCTTGCCCTGCTGCATGTCGCGGAGCAAGAACGACAAGGTTCGACGCGCCTTGATCCGGCAGCGATCCTTGTAGTAATCGATCATGCCTTCGCTAACGAGCGAGCGCACAAAGTCGCTGAACAGACGAAACTCGATACCGTCAGGCGCCTGCGGCGTGTAGAGCAGCGCAGCATGGCGAGTCTGTGTCGGCAGGATCACCACGCAGCCCTGCACGGTTTCGACGTGGGTGAGCAGCGTGCTGGGAATGACCAGTTGATCGACGCCGGTCAGCCCCGAGGCGATAAACGGTTTGTCCACATGCACTTGCAGCGGGTAGAGGGGATATCGCTCGCGGGAGGCGGTGTCGTCAAGGTGGGCGTTATCCAGAGATTGTTTCAACCACGCATAGTGCGCTGCTTCGATATGACCTTTCAGCACGCTGCGCAATGCCGCTGCCTGCATCTGCAGTTGCGTGATTATCACGCTGAACTGGCGACGGTAGGCGTAGCCTTCGCTTTCGCTGTTCAGCAGGGTGTTTCTGATCAAGGCAATGTACTCGTCCGCCAGCCACTGACCGCGCACCGAACCTGCAACGGCAGCAGCTGACAGCGCGCTCACGTCGATGCCTTCCGGGCCGCTGAACGTCGCGTTGGTTGCTGCGGAAGCACGCAAGGGGTCAATGCTGTCGTCATAGCCATTGAGCAGCATGTCGGTGTAGGTCAGTGTTTCGCGCTCGGTGGTAATTACGATCAGGTCGGGGTCTACCGTGCCGGCTGGTACGTTAAGCAGCTTGCCGATTTGCTGGCTGGCACGTTGGTGTACGTAATCCTTGAATGGCTTGACTCCGGTGTGTGGCTGCGCCTGATAGTTGTCGAGCGCTCCGCCAATGGCCTGTTCAAGGGCCAGCAGTTCCCGGCGCTGGGCGCGACTGGCGCGCAGGTACCAGTCCGGCGTATGCCTGGCCTGTTCGGAAAGCAATATGCGGGTCTGTTCGTCGGTAAAGCGGCGCAAGGCCGACTCGCAGTCCGCATGATCAATAAACTGAATGAAGTCTTTCGAAGGCTGGGGTTTGAGCGCCAGTGCCGTCAGTTGCTCTGCCAGTGCCGCACGGGCATCCACTTCCACCTGATCGAGCAGGTAGTTGACCATTGATGGCGAAGCAGTCCAGCCGACCACCTCGTGCAGCAGTTGGGTTTCAGTGTCGAAGGCTTTGAAGTACTGCTGCCCGGGTGCATCGGTGGCGACCATGATCAGCCGCTGCGTACGCCCCTCGGCACCCTGCTTGCGAAACACCAGCAATCTGGCCATCACGTTGCGGTTGTTGAGTTTGATCTGTTGTACACGCAGTGCTGGATCGGATGCGCGCGCTGCCGGGCCGGTCAGTGCCGCGACCATGGCGAAATCACCGGGCTGGATATGCCCCTGCATCTTCGCCGCCCAACCCTGCGCGGTCAGTCGGGTTCGCGCCAGTGCGCAGAGCATTTGCCGGTTGTGCTCTTGCTGGTAAGCCTTGCGTTGAAACTCGCCAAACTCCGCCCGCAGATCGAGCTCATCGATAACTCCGGCAAGGTAAGCTGGATTCAATGCCGAGCAGGCTGCATCAAGCGGTTTGCCATCAAGAGTGATAACGGTGTGATCGAGAAAGTCCGAGCCTGCACTCTCGTCTTCCGGGTGCAGGCCATAGAGTGCCAGCTCGACCAGTGAGCATGTCACGCGGTAGGTCTCGCTCGTGGATGGCAGCGTGCGCCGCGTGTCGATGCTCAATGCGCGTGGGTCCAGATCATGGCCCAGGTCATCGGCCAGCCGGGTGCGCAAACGTGCTTCGGCAAAATGTTCTGGAGAGGCCGCGCTGCCCAGTACACTGAGCATCGCTGCATGCGCCTCATCGTAGTGTCGCAAGTGCCAGGCATAGGTCTGCAGGTCGGCTTCGCTGGCAATCTTCATCCAGTCCGGCATGCTTCGATGATACTGACGTTGCCTGTTGGTCAGTTCGCGCAGTTCGAGCATGTAGGCAGGGCCAAGCAGGCCGCGCATGTCGATGGCTGCCTGAATCAGCGCCTGACGTGTTGCCCGGTCTTCAGTATCAGGTCGTTCGCACGCATGGCGAATGTCATTGCGCTGCTTGTTCAGCAGGCGATCCAGGGCATGCATGAAGGGGGTGGTGGTGACCGGCTGTAGTTGCAGGTCTTCAGCCTTGAATGGCTCAAGGTAAAGGTCGGCGTCCTGGATGATCTTGAAAAGCTGATCTTGATGACGCCTTTCCATCGTGTTCAGAAGAGCATCCTGCAACGTCGCTGTGTTGAGCCAGCGCGCCAGGGTTACGAGCATCAGTGCCTGCGTGGCAAAGCCCATGATACCGAGCCCGGGTAACATCAGCAGCGTGCGTCCCTGTTCCTCGGATATCGCCAGCGCGCCTGCCATTTCAACGTGTTCGTCATCGTGCAGTTGCACATGCAGCGAGGCGTAAGTGAGCGCCGGGCTTTGATCGGGCGAGTCCGGCAGGCAGACAAGATAGCCACTCTCCAGATCACGCTCGTGAATCCTGACGCTGGCTTCATCACGCAAGGCTCGCTGCAAGGCAGGTACAAGCCGGTCGCGGCGGCTTTCAGCGTTTTTGCCAGGGTCTGTCCAGTAGTCATCGGTCTGTTGCAGCAGGCTGAATATTTCCAGTTCCCTTTCAGAAACATCGGCACCGCCAAGCGCAGTCAACAGCGCTTCGCCCGGGCCAGGCTGGGCCTTCAGCTCGATGGCCAGAAGTGTGCGCAGTTCATCGAGCCTTTTCAGTGCGGCGGAGGCGGCAGGCCAGGTATCGGCAGGTTTCAGTGGTGTAGGCGTTATAGCCAAAGAGGACAGTGTTTGTGTCATGACAGGCGTTCCATTGCGCGCTTCAGGCGCTGAGGTTTGAGCGACGGCCTTAGGGCCGGCGACGATGGACCTCAATTAATCAGAAGCAACGGGCGTCAGGTCGTAGATAGTTATTGATGCTGAGAAAGAGATGTTTCCTACGCCGTCCGGCGGGCATCCCCGATGACATTTCAGCGCGTCGAGCCAATCCTTGGTCATTACGTTATAATCCCGCCCTTTAGCTGCCCTCAGCCCGCTGTGCGGGGGCACACCTTTTCTCGGGCGCAATGCGCCTGCATGCAGACTAAAGAGGCTAGACCCTAGTGGCATTGACGATCCTTGGCCTGTCCGGCGCCCTTAGCCATGATCCTTCCGCAGCGCTTTATATCGACGGCAAGCTGATAGCAGCGGCTGAAGAAGAGCGCTTCGTTCGTGACAAACACGCGAAGAACCGCATGCCCTACGAGTCGGCGAAGTTCTGTCTGGAACAGGCAGGCATCAAGCCTTCGGACGTCGACGTGGTTGCAATTCCGTTCTCCCCCATCAGCCTGTTCGGCAAGGCCCGCTGGCACTACGCCAAGCGCTACTGGTACGCGCCGGATCGCGCCCTTGATGCGTTGCTGATGGGCAACCGCCGCTATAAGCGCTACCGCAACAAGATCGTCTGGTGCCTCGAGCAGCTGGGCTTCGATCCGAAAAAGATCAAGATCGAGCCGGTCGAGCATCACCTGGCCCACGCATCCAGCGCCTACCACTGCTCCGGTTTCACCGAGAAAACCGCGATCATGGGCATCGACGGCAAGGGTGAGTACGCCACGACCTTCTTCGGCTATGGCGAAAACGGCAAGATCCACAAGATCAAGGAATTCTTCGATCCGGACTCGCTGGGCGGCCTGTATGGCGCTATCACCGAATTCCTCGGTTTCGAGATGCTCGACGGCGAATTCAAGGTGATGGGCATGGCACCGTACGGCGATGCCAGCAAGTATGATTTTTCGCGTCTGGCCACGTTCGAGAACGGCGAGCTGATCATCAATACCGAGCTGGCCAATGTCATTGGCCTGCGTCGCTATAAAGAGAACGGCAAGGGCTTCTACTTCTCGCCGAAGCTGATCGAGTGGCTCGGCCCGAAACGCGTTGGCGACGTAGCCGACGAGCCCTACATTCACTATGCCGCGAGCATGCAGGCACTGTTCGAAAAGCTCGCGTTGCAGATGATGGATCACTACCTGGGTGACATCCTCAAGGAGACCGGCAAGATCGCTTTCGCCGGTGGCTGTGCGCTGAACGTCAAGCTCAACCAGCGCATCATTGCCCGTCCTGAAGTCAAGGAACTGTTCGTGCAGCCTGCGTCCGGCGATGCTGGTACGGCGGTCGGTGCCGCGGCTTATGTGTCCCACGCTCGCGGTGTGCCAGTCGAGAAGATGGAACACGTCTACCTTGGCCCGGCGTACAGCAACGAAGACGTGATCGCGGCCTGTGCCCGTCACCCGAGCAAGCCGGTCTGGCGTCAGATCGACAATACGCCACAGCGGATTGCCGAAATCATGGTCAAGGGCAACCCGGTCGCCTGGTTCCAGGGACGCATGGAGTTCGGTCCGCGTGCGCTGGGTGGTCGCTCGATCATCGGTTGCCCGAGCGTTACCGGGGTAGCCGACCGTATCAACCATCAGATCAAGTTCCGCGAGCGCTGGAGGCCTTTCTGCCCGTCGATGCTCGACACCGTCGCGCCGCAGATGATCAAGATCGATCACCCGGCACCGTTCATGACCTTCACTTTCGAAGTGGCGGAAGAGTGGAAAACCCGTGTTCCGGAAGTCGTCCATGAAGACGGCACTTCCCGTGCCCAGGTGCTCAAGCGCGAATACAACCCGCGCTACTACGACATGATGAAGGCGCTGGAAGAACTGACCGGCAATGGCGTTTCCCTGAACACCTCGCTCAACCGCCGTGGCGAACCGATGATCTGTTCGCCGACCGATGCGCTGAACATGTTCTTCGGCTCGGATCTCGAGTACCTGATCATGGAAGACATCCTGGTGGTAAAAGAGGGCGTCGAGGCTTATGACACGCTCGGCTGATCGTCACGTACTGCAGTTCTGTCACGGCTATGATGGGCCGTTTCTGGACTGCGCACGGCAATACGCCAGCCTGTTCGCCGGCAAGGGTTATCGGGTGACGACGGTGTTTCTGACCGGTGCCGCCGATCCGGATGTCGTCGCTGACTGCGGTTCGGACGAAGTGCTGTTCATGGAATACAGCTCCAGCGCCATTCGTGGCCTGAAGCTGGGTGCCATCCGTGACCTGCGCAAAATTGCCGCGACGCGCTCGTTCAGCTTTTGCATCGCGCACCGCTTCAAGCCGGTGTACATCGCCCTGTTGGCGACGAGGTTGCCGGTGATCGGTGTGCATCATGCGTTCGGCGATTACCACCGGCGCAGTCGCAAGCTGTTCGCCAACCTGTTTCGCAAGCGCCTGAGCCTGCTCGGTGTTTCCGATGCGGTCCGCGACGACATGCGCAGCAGCCTGCCCAAGTGGCCGGCCGAGCGCATTCAGACGTTGTACAACCGGATCGACGTCGAGCAACTGCAGGGCAGTCAGTTTTCCGCTGAAGATGCCCGCGCAGAGCTGGGGCTGTCGGCATCGGCCTGGATCGTCGCCAACGTCGGTCGCCTGCATCCGGACAAGGATCAGGCCACGCTGTTGCGCGGTTTTGCCGAGGCTCTGCCCAATCTTCCCGAGAACAGCCAGCTGGTGATTCTCGGCAAGGGCCGCCTGGAAGAAAACCTCAAGGCGCTTGCGCTGGAGCTGGGCATTGGTCCGCAGGTGCTGTTTCTTGGGCAGGTGCCTGACGCCCGTCGCTACTTCAAGGCGTTCGATGTATTCGCCCTGAGCTCTGACCACGAGCCGTTCGGCATGGTCCTGCTGGAGGCGATGGTGGCTGGTGTGCCATTGGTTGCAACGTCCTGCGGCGGCGCGAAGGAAGTGGTCGAAGACGTGGGTCTGCTGTTCCCGCTGGGTGATGTTCACAGCCTGGCGCACGGCCTGGTACACATGGCCGGTCTTGACGCCGAGCAGCGTCAGGACTGCGCCGAGCGCATGTTGCTGCGTTTGCGCGAACGCTTTTCCGATCATGCTGTGCGCGATGTCTTCTGGCGGCTGCCGCAAGTCTCCAGCCTGACGGCGGGGGCCTGATGCTCAATCGATTCAAAGGCTGGCGCGAGCGTGGCTGGGTGCAGATCGACGCGGCTGCTTACGAGCAGGCATGGCAACGGTTGGGTGGCAGCGTAGCCACTCATCCGCTGGTCGTTGCGCGCCTGTCGGCGTTTTCCGGTATTGCTGTGCGTTATCTGGCCTGGGAGCAGGGCGGCGAAGTAAAGGCAGCGATTGCCACCTGGGGGCGTTCGCTGGCGCTGTCCAAGGACGAACTCAAGCGTCACGGCAAGAAAGGCCTGTTCGACCTGGGCAACGCCGAGCTGATTTTGCCGGTGGCCGATGACATTCAGGTCCCGGTCCGCCATCGTGCCCGCTATGTGTCTGCGCTCAACGAGGGCCGCATCAGCACCTTCAGGCCGCAGACCGAATCGCTGGCGATGGCGCGTACGCCCGAAGAACTGTCCAAGAAATTTCGTTACAACCAGCGTCGTGAACTTCGCTTGCTGGAGGAGGCTGGCGGCACGGTAAGACCTGTCAGCGAGTTCAGCAGCGCCGAGCTGGCGAGTATGTATTGCGATCTGTTTCAGCGTCGCTGGGGCTTTGAGGCCACCGGTGCCCGGCACAAGGCCGAGGTCATCGAATTGCTGCGTGAACTGCTGATCGGTTCGGTGGTGTTTCTCAACGATGCGCCGATTGCCATTCAACTGGTGTATCGCGTCGAAGCGCCGCAGTGGGTCAGCATCGAGTACGTCAACGGCGGTGTCGATCCCGAAACCCGGGACTTCAGCCCAGGCAGCGTGCTGAGTTTCGTCAATACCCAGTCCGCCTGGGAGAACGCCCGCGCCTTGGGCAAATCACTGCGTTTTTCCTTTGGTCGTGCCGACCGCGAGTACAAGGACCGATGGTGCAACCCCGTTCCGGTGTTCCAGATTTGAGTCGCAAGCAACAGTTGCTCAAGCGCCATCGCCGTAGCAAGCGGCTGGCGTTACTGGGTGGCCTGCTGCTGTTGATTGCCATCGGCTTGTTGACGTTCTGGTGGCTGGTGCCGCTCGTGGCTGTTTGCGCATGGGTCGCCCATGAAGCCTGGTTTGCCGATCATCTGTTTTATTCACCCGCCGACGACTATCAGTACAGTTTTCCGGCCGACAGCGAAGTACCAAGCGTCCGCCTGGACGGTGGCACGTTGCTGATCGACCCCGCCGTGCAACTGAACGGCGACGAAACATTGATACTGGCACTGACAGTAAAAAGCACTTGGCTGGGACGTTTTCTCGACCCGGTGGTGGAGTTGCAGGGGCAGGCCTTGAGTGACCGGCAGGCCTTCGAGCGTGGCGTTTGCGGCGTGCGTTATCTGAACCTGAACGGGCTTGGCGAGCCGCTTGCTGCGGGTGCCCTGCAACTGCGCGGACGTTTCTGTCGTCTTGCTGGTACGCCGCGCCTCTGGCTGTTTCGTCAGGCGGATGCGCGAAAGCAGCGTGTCATGGTCATCGCACCGCATGCCGACGATGCCGAGCTCGCCGCGTTCGGGCTTTACAGCCAGGCCGAGGAAGCCTGGATTGTCACGCTGACCGCCGGTGAGATCGAGGCTGAACATTATCGCCAGATGGGCATGCAGCGCGCCGAAGCTGCGCGCATGAAAGGCCGGTTGCGGGCCTGGGACAGCATCGCCGTCGCACGTTGGGGCGGTGTGCCTGAGTCTCAGTGTGTGCAGTTGGGTTATTTCTGCCTGCAGTTACCCGCCATGCAGGCCGCGCCGGATACGCCGGTCGCTTCGCGTGAGGCGGATCTGACCGATACGCGGTTGTTTCGCCAGTTCAATACGCTACCATTGCCCGGCGATGACGGCCTGCCGACCTGGAATAACCTGCTCGCCGACCTGCGTGCACTGGTCCTCAAGGCCAGGCCGCAGGTTATTGTCATGCCGCACCCGGCCATCGATCCGCATCCCGACCATATCTGTGCCCAGGCAGCCGTGCGTGAAGCGCTGGCCGGTCTTGAATGGCAGCCAGACGTGGTGCTCGGTTACGCCAACCACTTGCACGACAACGACCGTTGGCCAATGGGCGATGCCTACAGTGGCATCAGCCTGCCGCCGGTATTCGATGCCAGTCTGCCGCTGGTACCGTACAGCCTGCACTTATCGGTTGCGGCCCAACGCGACAAGGCAATGGCGCTGGGTATGATGCATGACCTGTTGCCGCCGATGCCGTTCAAACGCCGTGTGCGCCGTACGTTGCAACGCGTTCTGGCCGGTCGCCACTGGCCGGCCGAAGGCGAAAACGAATTCTTCCGCAAAGCTGTGCGACGACACGAGTTGTTCTGGCGCAGCCGTGACATCTGATTCAGCAGGCGCAGTACTGCAAGGAAAACCATGAAAGTTCTACTTCTGGTCCAGAAAGAGCAGCGTGCGATTCTGGACCGTCTCTATGACGGCATCGCGGCACACTGCGAATGCGATGTGCGCTGGCTGAGTTCCGCGGAGCAACGCAACCTGCGTGGCTATTTCCGCCGCGAAGTGGACGTCAGCCGTTATGACCGGATCGTGTTTTTCCTGCGCTTCAAGCAGGAAGTGCGTCAGGTCGGGTTCATCCGCACGATTCCCAATCTGGTCATCCTTGAACACGATGCCTACCAGAACTACATTCCTTGCAAATACACCGGCAGGTTCAGTGCGCACTATCGCAAGCTGCCTTGGGCGCGGGTGATCTGCTCGGGGTTCATGGTCAGCGAGCGCCTGCGCCAGGAAGGCTTCGACGCGGTGTTCGTGCCCAAGGGCTATGACCAGAGCCTGTTGCAATTGCAGGCGCGTGAGCGTGACATCGAACTGGCGTTCGTGGGCAGCACCAACAGTGTGGCCTACAGCGGCCGCAAGGCGTTGCTGGATGAGTTGGGGCAGGTCGAGAATCTGCTCGTCACGCGTACCAAGTCCGGGGAAGAGTATTGCGACACCCTTAACCGCATCCGCTTTTTCGTCAGTGCCGATGTCGGCATGGGCGAGTACATGATCAAGAATTTCGAGGCCATGGTCTGCGGTTGCGTGCTACTGGCCTTTGATCAGGGCGCTGAAGAAAACCGCGCGCTGGGCTTTGTCGACATGCACAACATCGTGCTCTATCGCGACATTCCCCAGCTTCGTGAAAAGCTGGCGAAGTTGCGCGAGAACACCGTGCTGGCCAGCGAAATATCCTGTAATGGGCAGACTTTGGTCGAAGAACGCTTTACATTCCATGCCCTTGGAAAAGCCATCGTGGACGCAATGCATTCGCCGCTGCGCAGCATGCCGGCGATGAGCTGGCTCGATCGCCTGCGGTCACGGTTGGGATGGTAAGGAATTATGAATATTCAATGATTGGGAACGAATGATGGTATTCAGCGAAAACAGCGACATTACGCTGGTCGTCACCAGTTGTGGTCGATTCGACTTGTTGAAGCGCACCCTGGAAACGTTCGACCGTTTCAATACCGCGCCCATACGCCATGTGCTGATTACCGAAGACTCGGGTGATGCTCAGGTCCAGGCCTGTATTCCAGAACACTGGCGCCCGCATACACGTTTCATCATCAACAGTCCCAAGCTGGGGCAGATGCGCTCTGTCGATGCGGCCTATTCGTTGGTCGAGACATCCTGGGTTTTCCATTGCGAGGATGACTGGGATTTCTACCGCCCGCACTTCATCGAAGAATCAATGACGCTGCTCAAGCACGACCCTCAGGCATTGCAGGTCTGGTTGCGCAGCTACAATCATGATCTGCGTATTCACAGCCCCTATGTTTATCTGAACGAGCGTGAAGTGGTCGAAGGTATCCCGTTTTACAAGCTGGGCTCGCACAAGCCGGAGTGGCAGGGTTTTTCCTTCAATCCCGGGCTGCGCCGCCTGGCTGATTACCAGCAGCATGCACCGTATGCCGAGCATGGTGGCGAGAAGAAACTTTCACAATTATTCGCGTCGCAAAACCGTTACGCTCTGATTCTGGAAAATGATGCCGTATTGCACACCGGGTTCGGTGAGCATGTGGTGGTGCCGCAGGAGCGGCTCGACAAACAGCGTCGCAAGCGTCGTGATCGCGTCAAGCTGATCATCGCTGTGCTTGCTGGTCTGGTAACAGGTTGGTTGCTCAATAATGTCAGTTGACCGAATCACAATCCCCAGCAACAAAGTACAGACGTATTTCACCGTAGCGATTGTTGTCTTCCTGCTGAGTTTCATTCTTAACCCGTCAGCCAAGATCACCAACAATCTGTTTTACGCATTCACCGCCTTGCCGGGCTTGTTCTTCTTGATCAAGTACCGCAGCGCCGGGGTGTTTGCAGAGCCGCTGGGCATAGCCTGGGCTGTATTCATGGCGTGTTTTCTGGTGCCGGCGCTGCAAGCGCAGGAGTTCCAGTATTACAAGCATATTGTCTACGTCAGCCTGTTTGTCTTTGTCGTGGCCGGTATTACGGAAAACGGTTTCTTCCGGCGCGGTTTGTTCGTGCGCGGCATGTTCTGGGCCATCTGCCTGTACATTCTGCTCAGCAGCATTTACAGCTGGGGAACCGGGAAATTTGAGTTCGGTCAGCGTGTGGCCATTCTTCCGGGGCGTATGGAGAATGTGATCTACACCAGCGCATGGCTGGTTTGCAGCCTTGCCCTGGCACTGCCGCTATGGGCCAGAGAGCGGCGCTGGATTGAAGCGGTGTCTGCAGTTCTCGTTACTCTGGTGTTAACGGCTTTCGTCGTCCAGACCCGCACCGCGCTGGTGGGCGCAGCCTTCCTGTTTGCCATCTGCGCAGCGTATTCGCTTTACCGCTTTCCGCTGCGCACAGCAGTGGCCTTGGTGGTGACAGGCGTTGTGGCTGCCATAGGCTTCTGGCTTGTGAAAGATGAGCAGTGGGTCGCTCTGCTGATGGTCAGAGGCGACTCCTATCGCGTCGAGCTGTTTGAAATCATGACCGGTGAATGGCGTCGCTGCGGCTGGGTGCTGGGTTGTGGTGTCGATTTTTATACCACCCAGACTCTAACGGGCGGTATGCCCATCCAGCATCCACACAACATTTTCGTGTCGCTGGGGCTGTACACCGGCGCGGCTTCGCTGGTGATGTTTCTGGTCGTGATGGCGATGACGCTGTGGAACACCTTGCGCAACGGTGATGCCTGGGGCCTTTACCTGGCCTGTGCGCTGTTGATGCTCAACTTTGACGGTGGCCAGCTGGTCGGTAACCCGGATGAGCTTTGGGTGCTGGTATTGTTACCGGCAACGATGGTGCTGGGCCGTATTGTGCAGGCGCATCGGCTCAGGCAGCAGCAGTAAGATAAAAAATGGCCGCTTCGAAAGCGGCCATTCTTTTAGTGAAAGCGTTACTGAATAGCCTGGACCAGTTCGCTGGTGTCGCACAGGCTCTGAGCGCTCATGTAGCCATCCAGAAACGCCGGGTTGCCGTTATCCAGCAGCCATTGGCGATCCTCCTGATAGCGCAACATGTGCTTGAAGTTGCGCAAGCGCAGGCTTTTACGCAATGCGCGGCGATAGGTTTTCATGTCGGCAATGTCGATCAGGCCAAGGGTGCCTTCCGGTGTGAGGATAACGTTGCCCAGATGGGCCGAGCGAAAGTAGATGCCCTTTTCATGCAGGTGGGCAATGAAGCTTCCCAGTTGCCTGCGCAGCTTGTCGTCGGCCACCGCACTGCCCAATAGCTGGCGCAGGGTGAAGCCTGCCAGCGGATCATAATGCACTGCATCGCGCTCGATTTCGGCGATGCGGCTTACCGAGCGTATGCGCGGGCAGGGAATGCCGCGTTTGATCAGCGTTTCACAGTTGTCTGCGAAGCGTTGGGCATAGGGATACCAGGCTGCCGAGCTGACAAGGCGTTTGCGTCGAAACAATTTCAACATGGAGCCGTCACGCAGACGTAGTACTTTGTCGCCCGTGCCATCGGCTTCAAGCACTTCGGCACCTTGAACCAGATCAAGGTAATGGGCGTGGTCAAGCGCTTGCATCGATACTCCGGTTTTTACGCCCCAAGGGCTACTGGTCGTCATACAGAAGCCTGCTTTGCCGGTTTCAAGCAGCAATCAGAAACCTCAGGGAATGGACGAGCCGCCTATGTTACCGCAGCAGGCAGCCGCGAAAACCGCTGTGATACAATTCGGCCTCTTTTTAATACGACGGATTCTCATGACAACCTCCGAATCGTCCTCGACTTCCAGCGTGAAAATCTATTTCCGTCTGTTGTCTTATGTGCGTCCGTATGTGGGCATCTTCCTGCTCAGCATCATTGGTTTCGTGATCTTCGCCTCGACCCAGCCGATGCTTGCCGGCATCCTGAAATACTTCGTCGATGGCCTGACCAACCCTGAAGCCGTGCTGTTCCCCAATGTGCCTTATCTGCGTGAGCTGCAACTGTTGCAGGCAGTGCCGTTGCTGATCGTTCTGATCGCCGCATGGCAGGGGCTTGGCTCTTTCCTGGGTAACTACTTCCTGGCCAAGGTGTCTCTCGGGTTGGTCCATGACCTGCGGGTGGAGCTGTTCAACAAGTTGCTGGTACTGCCCAATCGTTACTTCGATACGACCAACTCCGGCCACCTGATTTCGCGTATCACGTTCAACGTCACGATGGTCACCGGTGCCGCCACCGATGCCATCAAAGTGGTGATTCGTGAAGGGCTGACCGTGGTGTTCCTGTTCATCTACCTGTTGATGATGAACTGGAAGCTGACTCTGGTCATGCTCGCCATCCTGCCGCTGATTGCCGTCATGGTCGGCAGTGCAAGCAAGAAATTCCGCAAGCAGAGCAAGAAGATTCAGGTAGCGATGGGCGATGTTACGCACGTTGCCTCGGAAACCATTCAGGGCTATCGCGTGGTACGCAGCTTCGGTGGCGAGTCCTACGAACAGAACCGCTTCGCTCAGGCCAGTGACAGCAACACGCGCAAACAACTGCGCATGACCAAAACCGGTGCCATCTATACGCCGATGCTGCAACTGGTGATCTACAGCGCCATGGCAGTGCTGATGTTTCTGGTGCTGTTCCTGCGAGGCGATGCTACCGCGGGCGATCTGGTTGCCTATATCACTGCTGCCGGTCTGCTGCCCAAGCCGATTCGCCAGCTGTCGGAAGTCAGTTCGACGATCCAGAAAGGCGTCGCTGGGGCCGAGAGCATCTTCGAACAACTGGACGTGGAAGAAGAAGTCGACACCGGCACGATCGAGCGTGATCGCGTGGCCGGCCACCTGGAGGTGAAGAACCTCAGCTTCTTCTACCCGCAGACCGAGCGTCAGGTGTTGAACGACATCAGTTTCTCCGCAGCGCCTGGGCAGATGATTGCGCTGGTAGGCCGTTCCGGCAGCGGTAAATCGACCCTGGCCAATCTGATACCGCGTTTTTACGGGCACGAGATGGGCAACATCCTGCTCGATGGCGTTGAAGTCAATGATTACCGCCTGCGCAACCTGCGCAGGCACATCGCCCAGGTCAACCAGAACGTCACGCTGTTCAACGACACGATCGCCAACAACATTGCCTATGGCGATCTGGCAGGTGCTCCACGTGCCGACATCGAAGCGGCCGCCGCCGATGCCTATGCCAAAGAGTTCATCGACCAGTTGCCGCAGGGGTTCGATACTCAGGTGGGCGAAAACGGCGTGCTGCTGTCCGGTGGTCAGCGGCAGCGTCTGGCCATTGCTCGCGCACTGCTTAAAAACGCACCGCTGCTGATCCTCGACGAAGCTACGTCGGCGCTCGACACCGAGTCCGAACGCCACATCCAGGCGGCCCTGGATCACGTCATGAAGGGCCGAACCACGCTAGTCATCGCTCACCGCCTTTCGACCATCGAAAAGGCCGACATGATTCTGGTCATGGACGCCGGGCAGATCGTCGAGCGCGGCACGCATACCGAGCTGTTGGCACAGAACGGCTATTACGCCCGTCTGCATGCCATGGGTCTGGACGAGCCGGCACCTGTCGGGGCAGTCTGACCTCGCTCTCACCGGGCGGGCCCCTGCGGCCTGCCTGCCTTCGGGCGGTGTGATTCAACAGCCTGTCGGTTATAAACCCCTGTGCTAAGATTCCGCCCCTGTCTATTTTTAAAGTACGGGTAGTTCCATGAAGTTATCCATGCCGCGCTTTGATCAGGCCCCTGTCCTGGTGGTTGGCGATGTGATGCTCGACAGATACTGGCATGGCGGCACCTCGCGTATTTCCCCTGAAGCGCCGGTGCCTGTGGTCAAGGTCGATCAAATCGAAGACCGTCCGGGCGGCGCTGCCAACGTGGCCTTGAACATCGCTGCACTGGGCGCACCGGCTTCGCTGGTCGGTGTGACGGGTGACGACGAGGCCGCAGAAAGTCTGGCCAACAGCCTGAAAGCAGCGGGTGTGCTGGCGCGTTTTCAGCGCATTGCCAATCAGCCCACTATCGTCAAGCTGCGTGTTATCAGTCGCCATCAGCAGCTACTGCGTATCGACTTCGAAGAGGCGTTCAATACTGACCCGCTGGCACTGAGTGCAGAGGTCTACAGCCTGCTGGATGGCATCAAGGTGCTGGTCCTGTCCGATTACGGCAAGGGCGCGCTGAGAAACCATCAGGCACTGATTCAGGCTGCCCGCAAACGCGGAATCCCGGTGTTGGCTGATCCCAAGGGCAAGGATTTCACGATTTATCGCGGTGCCAGCCTGATTACGCCGAACCTCAGCGAATTCGAAGCCATCGTAGGGCATTGTGAAGACGAGGCACAGCTGGTCACCAAAGGCGCGCAGCTGATGCAGGAGCTTGACCTGGGCGCTCTGCTGGTGACCCGTGGTGAACATGGCATGACCCTGCTGCGTCCTGATCAGCAGGCGCTGCATCTGCCAGCCCGCGCTCGCGAAGTGTTCGATGTGACCGGCGCCGGTGACACGGTAATTTCCACTCTCGCAGCAGCGATTGCTGCGGGCGAGGAACTGCCGCATGCGGTGGCGCTGGCCAATCTGGCAGCAGGCATTGTGGTCGGCAAGCTGGGTACAGCAGCCATCAGCGCCCCGGAACTGCGCCGCGCCATTCAGCGTGAAGAAGGTTCCGAGCGCGGCGTGCTGGGGCTGGAGCAACTATTGCTGGCGGTCGATGATGCGCGCGCGCACAAAGAGAAAATCGTCTTCACCAATGGCTGCTTCGACATCCTCCACGCGGGTCATGTGACCTACCTGGAGCAGGCGCGCGCGCAGGGTGATCGTCTGATCGTTGCCGTCAACGATGATGCGTCTGTCAGCCGCCTGAAAGGGCCGGGCCGTCCGATCAACAGTGTCGACCGGCGTATGGCCGTGCTGGCAGGGTTGGGTGCAGTGGACTGGGTGATCAGCTTCCCTGAAGGCACCCCTGAAAATCTGCTGAGTCACGTCAAACCGGACGTACTGGTAAAGGGCGGTGATTACGGCGTTGACCAGGTGGTCGGTGCCGATATCGTCCATGCGTACGGTGGCGATGTGCGTGTGTTGGGGCTGGTGGAAAACAGCTCGACTACGGCAATTGTCGAGAAGATCCGCGGGCAGGGATAGTTTTTAGCTGCAAGCCGTAAGCCAAGGCAAATCAAAAGGCTTGAGGCTCATAGCTTGCCGCTCATGGCGTGCAGCAGCTCACGGGCTTTTCCGGTCAGGCGTTTCAGTCCTGACTTCTTCGCCGGTGGGGCCATGCCCTGCTGGCGTAGCCAGTCTTTCCAGCGAATTCGTTCCTCACGCACGATCCAGCCATCCTGCGCGGCGAAACTTTCGGCCAGGTACAGCCCTCGGGTGCCAGCCGGGATCAGTTTGTCGCGCTTGAGCGTGTACAGCTCGGGCAGCGGCACTCCATTTTCCAGCGGCATCAGGTACAGGTCGGGTTTGCTGCGGTTGAGGCGGGCGACCAGTTGATCGTTTTCAAGCACTTCATCAACATGGAAAAGGCTGACCGGGCGCGCTTCCTTGGGGATTTCCAGACGCATGTCGTAAATCAGCTGCAAGGACGCGGTGGGTAAATGCACATAAGCCCGTGGGCGTTCCAGCAGTGTCAGGCTGCCGCTTCGCACCGGCCGCGCTGCGCCGGAGAGCGGGCTCAGACGAAAGGGCATGGCCTCGCGATAATGCAGCGCAGCGGCATATGGCGCAGGCAGCCAGGTCTCTTTGAACAGTCCACTCAGCCAGCCCTGAGGCGTTTCGATCATGCACTCTTCGGCCACTTCCTGAATGGCGGTATGCAGTGGCAGGGTCAGTTCGTGGGCCGGCACATAACCCGAGATCAGCTTGAGTACGACGTCGCCACGGTCCTGGCGACGCTGGCGAACCAGCACCCAGTAATCGCGATTCTGCCAGCTGACGGTAAGGCGAACGGACACCCCCAGATTGGCAAGCTCGGTGGAGAAACGTTCGGTGTCTGGCACGTCGATCTTGCGCCGCCGCTGCAAGGTCTGCGCGAAGTTCATCGGCATGCCGATGCTCTGGTAGCTCAGGCCTTCCGGCGTGGCCTCGACAAACAGCGGCAGGGTCTTGAAGTTGCTGGGGTTCTTGCGGATCAGTGTTCGCGGCATAACGGCTCCTTCTTGCGTTGGGGTCGGCCGCCTCAATCAGGCTTGACGGCAAATCACGGCAGCGGCAGTTGCAACGTTGTGCGCCAGGTGCAACGGATTGATGGTGCCGACAATAGCACTGGCTACCGCCGGATGTTTAAACAGTAGCTGAAAACTGGCCTGCACCGGGTCTGTGCCCGGCGTCAGACAGACATGACCGCTGGCCAGCGCTTTCTTCACCAGGATGCCTTTGCCGTGGGCGGCAGCGTAATCCAGCACCGGTTTCTCGCCTTGCTCGTTGAGGTTGTAGGTGACCATCGCACAATCCCCCTCGCGCAATGCCAACAGGCCGCCTTCGACCGTCTTGCCGGAAAAGCCGAAGCCGCGAATCTTGCCTTCGCGCTTGAGGTCGGCGAGGGTCTGATACACCTCGGCCTCGTTGAGGATCGCCAGGTCGTTGCCGTCCGAATGCACCAGCACCAGATCGAGAAAATCGGTTTCAAGTCGTTTCAGGCTGCGCTCGACCGATTTGCGGGTGTGCTCAGCGCTGAAGTCATGGCTCGACTTACCGTTGTCGAATTCTTCGCCGACCTTGCTGACAATCACCCAGTCCTGGCGCTGACCGCGCAGCAGCGGTCCCAGGCGCTCTTCGCTGGTGCCATAGGCGGGTGCAGTGTCGATCAGGTTGATGCCCATGTCGCGAGCCATGCGCAGCAGCATCTGCGCCTGCTGGTCATCGGGAATCTTGAAGCCGCTGGGGTATTTGACGCCTTGGTCGCGGCCCAGTTTGACGGTGCCCAGGCCAAGGGGCGATACGCTCAGGCCGCTATTGCCGAGCGGGCGATGCAGGTCGTGCAGGGTTTTCAGGCTCATGGCAGCAGCTCATCCCAGACAGGTATGGCCATCGGCGGCCTTGGTACATCAACCAGTGGTGACTGCGGTGTCGGATGGATGCCATCTCTCGAAAGCTGCGACAGAACCCGGTCAGCGAAGTCCGGAGCCAGTGCCAGTTTGGTCGGCCAGCCAACCATCAGGCGACGCTGGCTGTCGAGAAAGGCGTTGTCTGGCCGCACCAGCCCCGACTGGGCAGGCTCGGCGCGGTCCACGCGCAGGGTCGCCCATTGTGCCTGACTCAGGTCGACCCACGGCAGCAGGGCTTCAAGCTCCTTGCGGGCGACGGCGATCTGCGCGTCCGGCTCGCGCACCACGCCCTCGGCCTCAGCCAGATCGCCACCCAGGTACCACACGCACTGGCCGTCAGCCGCAGGGTGGGTGGTGACCGTGATGCGCGGCTTGGGACCGCCACCCAGGCAGTGGGCGAACAGCGGTTTCAGGGTCGGGCCCTTGACCAGCACCATGTGCAACGGGCGGCGCTGCATCTGCGGTTGCGATACGCCAAGTGCATTGAGCAGGTCGGCGTTGCCACCGCCAGCACTGAGTACGATGCGCTGGGCATGAATATCGCGCCCATCGACGCGCAGCCCGACCAGCTCATCGCCCTCGTACAGCGGCTCAACATTCTGACCGGCCAGCAGGCTGTCACCGGCCAGCTCGGCGAGTCGCTCGATCAGGCTCGGCACATCGACCACCAGTTCCGCGAGACGATAGACCTTGCCCTTGAATTTGGGGTTTTGCAGTGCGGGCGGTAATTGCTCGCCCTTGACCTGATCCACACGGCCGCGCACCGCCTTGCTGGCGAAGAAGCTGGTGAGATTGCCGGCGATGGTGCCTGGCGACCACAAGTAGTGGGCCTCGGACAGCAGGCGTACACCGGAGAGGTCCAGCTCGCCTTTGCCATCGAGAGCTTCACGCCAGCGGCGCGGCATATCGGCGATGGCCTCGGAGGCACCGGAAAGCGCGCCGTGCAGCGCGTACTTGGCACCGCCGTGGATGATCCCCTGAGACTTGAGGCTTTGCCCGCCACCCAGGCTGGCGCTTTCTACCAGCACTGTCGAGAACCCTTGACGACGCAACCGGGCGTTGAGCCATAGACCGGCTACGCCAGCCCCGACAATCAGCACGTCAGTGGAAATAACCGATGGCATGAGCACCTCAGTGAGCAAAAAGTACGAGCATTATAAAGGATCGGCTTTTCAATGCCCGGCGGTTTTCGAGAACAGCTGGATGACGGCTACGCCAGCCACAATCATGCCCATGCCCAACAACGCGGGCAGGTCGAGTTTCTGGCCGTAGATGAAGAACGCCGCAATGCTCACCATGACAATGCCCATGCCCGACCAGATGGCGTAGGTGATGCCGACCGGGATCGTGCGCATCACCAGAATCAGCATCCAGAATGCAATCGCATAACCAGTGATCAGCAGCAACAGCGGCAGGGGAGTGCTGAACCCTTTCACGGCTTTCATGAGAAGTAGTGGCGATGACTTCCGCGCAAACGGCGATAGCCAGCAGGTAATAAGCGTTCATGGTGCATTCCTTTTCGTCAGGCTGCGCATTCTAGCGACTTGTGATGGCGGGCTGATAAACTCCGCGCCCATGACTAGAACCCTTTATACCCTACTGTTTCATCTCGGCCTGCCACTGGTTGCCCTGCGCCTGTGGTTACGTGCGCGCAAGGCTCCGGCATATCGCCAACGCATCGGCGAGCGGTTCGCCAGCGGCCTGCCTGCCATGCAGCGCGGTGGTATCTGGGTGCATGCGGTGTCAGTGGGCGAAAGCATCGCGGTCGCGCCGATGATTCGCGCGCTGCTGCTGCAATACCCCCAACTGCCGATCACTGTGACTTGCATGACGCCCACAGGTTCGGAACGAATCATGGCGCTGTTCGCCAGCGAACCGCGCATTCAGCATTGCTACCTGCCGTATGACTTGCCTTGGGCGGCAGGGCGTTTTCTCGATCATGTGCAGCCCCGGCTGGGCATCATCATGGAAACCGAGCTGTGGCCCAACCACATCCACCAATGCGCCCTGCGCGGGATCCCCGTGGTGCTCGCCAATGCGCGGCTTTCGGAGCGCTCGGCGAGGGGCTACGCACGTTTTGCCAAGCTTGCCCGGTCGATGCTGGCGCAAATGGCCTGGTTCGCGGTGCAGACAGAAGTCGAGGCGCAGCGCTTTCGTGATCTGGGCGCGCGTCCCGAGTGCGTTGCAGTGACCGGTTCGATCAAGTTCGACCTGAGTATTGACCCGCAATTGCTGGAACGTGCCGCGCACTTGCGTGAGCAATGGCAGGCGACGCAGCGTCCGGTATGGATCGCCGCCAGCACCCATGCAGGCGAGGATGAAAGCGTTCTTTCAGCTCATCGCACGTTATTGACGAGCCATCCTGATGCGCTGCTGATCCTGGTGCCGCGTCATCCCGAGCGTTTCGACAGCGTGCATGCGCTGTGTCAGCAGCAGGGTTTTGCGACGGTTCGGCGCTCATCCGCGCAGGCTGTCACGCCGGACGTCTCGGTGCTGATGGGCGATACCATGGGCGAATTGCTGTTTCTCTATGCGCTGGCGGATATCGCTTTTGTGGGCGGCAGCCTGGTGCCTAACGGCGGCCACAACCTGCTGGAGCCTGCTGCGCTGGCCAAACCGGTGCTCAGCGGCCCGCACCTGTTCAACTTCCTCGAGATTGCCGCCATGCTGCGCACTGCCGGTGCGTTGCAAGAGGTCAGCGATGCGACCACGCTGGCCGCCGCCGTGCAGGGGCTTTTCGACCAGCCACAGCAGGCTCGCAGCATGGCCGATGCAGGGCTGGCTGTGATGAAGGCCAATCAGGGCGCGCTGCAACGCCTGCTCGACGGGATCGGGCGGTTGATGGGCAGGCGCTGAGTCGGAGGACGCGGAGCGTCCAGAACTGCATGCCGACGCAGAGCGTCGGCACGATAGTTGAGCTCGTCCAGACGCCTATCGTTCCTCACGNNCTCCGCGTCACAAATCTGCGTCGCGCTGCATGACTTGAAGTCGGGCGCAGAGCATCCAGATCGGTCAGCAATCTCAGCGCTTTGCAGGTCGCTCGAAGTTCTTCTGCGCGGCGGTTGCCAGGTCGGGCGGAAGGAAGTCCTTGTCCGGGTTGTAGTCAGCCTTCAGGTAGCGTGACAGATCCTGCAGGTCGCCCGGGCTCAGGGTGCCAGCTGCCTGCTTGAGGCGCAGGTTGTCGAGGATGTAGTCATAGCGCGTGTTGTTGTAGTCACGCACCGAGGCATACAACTGGCGCTGCGCATCCAGCACGTCGACGATGTTGCGGGTGCCCACCTGATAACCGATTTCGGTGGCTTCCAGCGCGCTCTGGTTGGAGATGATCGACTGTTTGCGGGCCTGGACCTGCTCGACATCGGTATTCACCGCCCGGTGCAGATTACGCGTGTTTTCCACCACCTGACGACGCAGGCTTTCACGGCGTTGCTCGCTCTGGCTCAGGCGCGCATAGGCTTCGCGTACCTGTGAACTGGTCAGGCCACCGCTGTAGATCGGGATATTCAACTGCACACCAATACTGCGCTGCTCGACGTCGCCGCCATAATTGCGCCCGGTGTAGTTAGGGTTGCTGAAACCCAGTGCGTCGTTGTCGCCATGCTGATAAGTCGCCACGGCATCGAGTGTCGGGGCATGCCCGGCCTTGCGCTGACGCAGGGTCTCCTCGGCAGCGTTGACGGCGTAGTTACTGGCCAGCAGGTTGAGGTTCTGTTGTGCTGCGGTGTCGACCCAGGCCTTGGCATCGTTCGGCGTTGGCGCCAGCACAGGCAAGGTATGCACGATGCCTTCGATGGAGTTGTATCCCCGATTGGTCAGCGTCACCAGGGCTTGAAACGCATCATCCACCTGGCGCTTGGCGAGAATCCTGCTGGCACGCGAGGTGTCGTAGCTGGCCTGCGCCTGCAACACGTCGGTCTTGTCCGACAGGCCGACATCGAAACGCTCGTTGGCCTGATCGAGCTGGCGTTTGAACGCTGCCTCCTCGGCCTTGGTCGAGGCCAGATTGTCCTGGGCGCGCAGCACGCTGAAATAGCTTTGTGCCGCTTGCAGGATCAGGTTCTGCTCGGTAGCCGACAGCTCTAGTGCCGCCTGCTCGTTGCTCGCCTCGGCGGCCTGCAACTGGAACCAGCGGTCGGCACGGAAGATCGGCTGGCTCAGGGTGGCTTGATAGACGTTACCGCTACGGGTGGCCACGGCTCTGGGCTGGTCGATACTGGTGCGGGTATTGTTGCTTTGTGCGCTGCCGGAAATGTTCGGCAGCAAACCGGCGCGGGCCTGCGGTACGGCTTCCTTGCGGGCATCGTAATCGGCGCGGGATGCCGCAAGGTCGGCATTGTTGTCCACCGCCTTCTGATAGACATTCAGCAGACCTGTCTGGGTCGGCAGTGGCATATCGGCTGCCCACGTCAGGCCGCTGGACGCAAACGAAACGGCCACAACCAACGAAAGTTTGCGCAGCATGAGGCATTCCCTGTTCATGAAGAAAGTAATCACGGTTTAAAGAGAAACCGGGTTAGCGAGTGTAGAGCCAGACTCTTTTAGCAACAATCGGCGATTTGCGCCATTTATCGAGCCCTGTGCAAATAGGTTGGCATTGCGACCGCGCCCCGGCATAGACTGATCGCGTTCTTGTCGGGGTGCCTTGCTATGAGGCTGAGATCGGTTAAACCGGATCCCGTTGAACCTGATCAGGTTAGCGCCTGCGTAGGGAACAAGATTTCTCGTCTCCCGGCGAGTCCTCTTGAGTATCGTCCGGGGTCGATTGTTCAAAAAATGAACAGCGTACGTCTCCTTTCGATACTCAGCACCAGCACTGGTGCACCCGTCCGTCACGTCAGGTCACTCCGACAATAAATCCGCAACCGGATGTCTGGAGAGCCCGTGATGAGTACAACACTAAAAAACGCAGCCCATTTGAGCGAGTCGGCACAAGTCGATTCCGGATCGGTACAGCCGTTTACCCGTTCGCAGAAAATCTACGTTCAGGGCTCACGCCCGGACATCCGCGTGCCGATGCGCGAAATCACTCTGGACGTCACACCGACTGACTTCGGCGGTGAAATCAACGCGCCGGTCACGGTCTATGACACCTCCGGCCCGTACACCGACCCCAACGTGATCATCGACGTGCGTAAAGGCCTGGCGGATGTTCGCTCGCCGTGGATCGACTCGCGCAATGACACCGAGCGTCTGCCCGGCCTGAGTTCCAACTTCGGCCAGCAACGCCTGAGCGACGCCGAACTGACTGCGCTGCGCTTTGCTCATGTGCGCAACCCGCGCCGGGCCAAGGCGGGGGTCAACGTCAGCCAGATGCACTATGCGCGTCAGGGCATCATTACCGCCGAGATGGAATACGTCGCCATCCGCGAAAACATGAAGCTTCAGGAAGCCCGTGCCGCTGGCCTGCTGACCCAGCAACATGCGGGGCACAGCTTCGGCGCGAGCATCCCGAAGGAAATCACTGCCGAGTTCGTGCGCGAAGAGATCGCCCGTGGTCGCGCGATCATCCCGGCCAACATCAACCACGTCGAACTGGAACCGATGATTATCGGCCGTAACTTTCTGGTGAAGATCAACGGCAACATCGGTAACAGCGCGCTGGGATCTTCCATCGAAGAAGAAGTCGCCAAGCTGACCTGGGGCATTCGCTGGGGTTCTGACACGGTCATGGACCTGTCTACCGGCAAGCATATTCATGAAACCCGTGAATGGATCATCCGCAACTCGCCGGTGCCGATCGGCACTGTGCCGATCTATCAGACTCTGGAAAAAGTCGGCGGTGCGGTCGAGGACCTGACCTGGGAGCTGTTCCGCGACACACTGATCGAGCAGGCCGAGCAGGGCGTTGATTACTTCACCATCCACGCCGGTGTGTTGCTGCGTTATGTACCGCTGACCGCCAAACGTGTGACCGGGATTGTCAGCCGTGGTGGTTCAATCATGGCCAAGTGGTGCCTGGCGCATCATCAGGAAAACTTCCTGTACACCCATTTCGAAGACATTTGCGAAATCATGAAGGCTTATGACGTCAGCTTCTCGCTGGGCGATGGTTTGCGTCCTGGCTCGATTGCCGACGCCAACGATGCGGCGCAGTTCGGTGAGCTGGAAACCTTGGGTGAACTGACCAAGATCGCCTGGAAGCACGACGTGCAGACCATGATCGAAGGCCCCGGTCATGTGCCGATGCAGTTGATCAAGGAAAACATGGACAAGCAGCTGGAATGCTGCGACGAAGCGCCGTTTTACACTCTGGGCCCGCTGACCACCGATATTGCGCCGGGGTATGACCACATCACGTCGGGCATCGGTGCCGCGATGATTGGCTGGTTCGGTTGCGCCATGCTGTGCTACGTCACGCCCAAAGAGCACCTGGGGCTGCCGAATAAGGATGACGTGAAGACTGGGATCATCACCTACAAGATCGCTGCCCACGCAGCGGACCTTGCCAAAGGCCATCCAGGGGCGCAGGTCCGTGATAACGCCTTGAGCAAGGCGCGTTTCGAGTTCCGCTGGGAAGACCAGTTCAACCTTGGCCTGGACCCGGACACCGCACGCTCTTACCACGACGAAACCCTGCCCAAGGACTCGGCCAAGGTCGCGCATTTCTGTTCCATGTGCGGGCCGAAATTCTGCTCGATGAAAATCACTCAGGAAGTACGCGAGTACGCCGCCAACCAGCGGATCGAAGCAGTCGATGTCGCCAAAGGCCTGGCCGAGCAGGCCGAGCGCTTCAAGCAGGAAGGCAGCCAGTTGTACAAGAAGGTGTAGAAAGCGGTACGTGCACGACAGAACACCGCTAGCGGTTATCGCTACGCTCCAGCATTGGGCTTTACGACTCGGAGCGTCGTACGATAGTTGCGATTATCGTTCCGCACGCTCCCGCGTGGGAATGCAGGTCTCGACGCTCTGCGTCG
>NZ_LJQT01000107.1:0-24440 GCF_001400515.1 Pseudomonas meliae
CTGCGTCGTCAGTGCCATCGAGTTAAAAAGCGCTTTCAGGCGCGGCGTTTCAGGTCAGTTCAGGCCCAGTTTGCCGCGCAGGGTCGAGAGGTCTTCAGCCAGGGTGTTGACCGGGCCGACCAGGGCTTTGCGGTCGTTCTCTTTCACCTTGTCGTAGGTTTCAAAGCCACCGTCCTTGGTCTTGTACTTGGCCAGAATCTTGTCCACGGTGGCAAAGTTCTTGTCGACTTTGCTGGAGAAGGCTTTGTCCTGCTGCTCGATCTGCGGGCGGAACAGGTCGACGATTTTCTTCGCGCCGTCGATGTTGCCCTGGAAGTCGTACAGGTCGGTGTGGCTGTAACGGTCTTCTTCGCCGGAGATCTTGGTCGCCGCCACTTCTTCCAGCAAGGCGGCTGCGCCACCGACGACTTTTTCAGGCGGGAAGGTCAGGTCGGCTACACGCTTTTCCAGGTCCTTGACGTCGCTCATCAGCTTGTCGGCGATAGGGCCCTGGTCCTTGGTGGTGTTCTGAGAGAACAGCGCGTACTCCAGACGATGGAAACCGGTGAAGTCTTCTGCCGTCACGCCTTGTTCGTGGTCGTCGACGCGTGAGTCGATGGACGCATCCAGGTCACTGAACAGTTCGGCAATCGGCTCTACCGACTCGTAGTACACGCGGGTAGGGGCATACAGCTTTTTGGCTGTCGCGATGTCGCCTTTCTTCACGGCATCGGTGAACTTCTGGGTATGGCTGACCAGTTCTTCGATGTTTTCGGTTACGTAAATCTTGTAGTCCGAAACCGGACCTACCAGGTCCAGCGGCGCGGTGGCGGCAAAGGCAGCCAGTGGCGTCTGGAGCAGGCCAAGGGTCAAGAGCAAAGCCAGGGGCGTCTTTTTCATGGGTGTCTTCCGGGTCTGGAGTGGGTAGGTCATGCGGTTTTAGTGGGCGAAGCAGCTGCCAGCAGCGAGCGGCCGATGAAATCCTGGTCACCGGTTACCCCCGGCAGGGTGAAGAAGTAACCCCCACCGACCGGCTTGAGGTATTCCTCCAGCGGCTCGCCGTTGAGGCGGCTCTGAACGGTGATGAAGCCTTTTTCCAGGTCAGCCTGATAGCAGATGAACAGCAGGCCCATGTCCAGCTGACCGTTCTTGTTCACCCCGTTGGAGTAATTGAACGGACGGCGCAGGATCAGGTTGCGCTGGCTTTCGGCGGTACGCGGGTTGGCCAGGCGGATGTGCGAATCCAGTCGGGTTTTCTTGCCTTCCGGGTCTGCCGCGTAGTTGGGTACGTCGGTCTCGACCTTGCCGTCCATAGGTGCACCGGTGCTTTTGCTGCGGCCGAAAATCGATTCCTGCTCCTGCAATGGCGTGCGGTCCCAGCGTTCCACGAAGTTACGGATGATCCGCACGGCCTGATAGCTACCGTTGGCGGCCCACGCTGGCTCGTCGCTACCCGGCTGCACCCAGACCAGCTCGTTCATGGNNNTTTGCCGAGCCATCCCGGAAGCCGAGGAAATTGCGCGCGCTTTCCGGCGGCTGGCCAGGCTTCTTCGGTGCCTGGGGCGGCACGGTGCCTTCCTGTTTCCAGCGCACCAGCAGCAGGTCAGGCAGGTTCTTGACGATGTCGCGCAGGGCGTGAATGTTGCTGTCGGCGGTGTTGGCGCAGAACTGGATGCTCAGGTCGCCATGGCAACTGGCCGGATCCAGCGCGTCGTTGGGGAAGCCGGTCATGCGGATCAGGCGTTTGGGTTTGACCGGGGTCAGGCCAAAGCGCTCATCGAACAGCGATTCGCCTACCGACACGGTAATGGTCAGGTTGTCCGGGGTGACCACCGGGCCAAGAATGCCGGAATCAGGCGGTGGCAGTTTCGGATCAATCTCCGGCACCGGGCCGCCGGTCATCAGGAACGCGATGCGCTCATTGAGCGTGCGGAACAGGCGCTCGAGATCTTCGCGGTCGNNCAGCCAGCACGTCGAACGCGACCAGCATGCCTGCGGCCGGACGCGGGTTGACGATGCCGGTCTGATGCAGGCCATGAAAGTCGTTGTGGTCCTGGGTCTTTTCACTGTTCGGTGCTTCGGTGACTTGCGCCGGCGTTGCGGCCAGTACGTTGCCGCTCAGGCTGCTGCCAGCCAGCGCGGCACCGGCAGCACCGAGACCCATCAGGACACGGCGACGCTGTATTGAAGCGGGGGCGTTAGTGGCTTCTGGACTGTTGTCTGGGTTTTTCATCGTAGTGTGCTGTGCTCCAGTGAATCAGAGGCCAGAAAGGCCAAGTGCCGCGTCGATGCCGTTGAGTGCGTCAGCCAGCGCGCCGGCCTTGGCGGCGATTTGCCGACGCTGCGTCTCGTCCACCTGGTCATAGGGGCGCATGCCTCCCTCAGCGGTGCTCAACGCATTAAGTGTGGTGTCCAGATCAGCCATGGCCGCATCGATCTTCTGCAGCAGATCGGCAGCACTGCGGGTCAACAACGGACGCAGCAGATCGACGATTTTGCGGGTTCCGTCCAGGTTGGCGGCAAAGCCGTTGAGGTCGCTGTGGCTGTAGCGTTCCTCTTCGCCGTTACTGCGTACGTCAGCCAGGCTGCGCATCGTGCGGGTGGCGATGGCGGCCAGTTGTTCGGGGGCCAGCGATTGCGCCATCAACTGCTGTTTGAGCTGAGTGACATCGGTTTGCAGGCGCTGCGCGACGGGCGACAGGCCCTCGACGCTGTGCTGATCGAACAATGCGTATTCAATGCGATGGAAGCCGGTAAAGCCCGGATCCTGTTCACGCTTCTCGTAGTAATCGGCGCGGGCGTTGATGGCGTTGTCCAGTTCCGAGAGGCGCTGAGCAGCCGGAGCAATACGCTGATACGCGGTGCGGGCGGGCAGGTAGGCCGCCTGAGCGGCGCTCAGGTCGCCAGCGTCAATGGCTTGTTGCAGAGCCGTCACGGCCTTGATCAGCGCCGAACCTTGCAGGCTCAGGTACACCCGGTATTCGGAAAGAGGGCCGATGAAGGCGGTCATCGACGGGCGCGCCTTGGCTTTTGCATCGGACTCGGCGGTCGGGGTGACGTGCAAGGTGCCACGCGGGTTGCTGAGCAGGCCGCAGGTGATCGCGTAATCGCCGGGAGCCAGATTGGCATTGATCACCTGGCTCAACCCCGGCGCAATGTTTTCCCGCTCTTCAACCACCAGCACGCCATCGAGAATTTCCCATTCGACGGCGCGTTCCGAGCGGTTGACGATGCGGAAGGCATTCTTGCCCGCCGCCACTGTCAGCACATTCGGCTCACAGTTGCGGGCGTAAATATTGACCACGGTTTCAGTGCCGGCATTGGCTGTACGCTTTTTTGCCGCGACCTGCGAGGCGTAATAGAACAGCCCGCCAGCGGCAATCATCAGGATCACCGAACCGGCGACAGCCAATTGCAGGACACGGGGCGACCGGGCGTTCTCGGAAGGCCCTGGGGTACGGATAGACATGGGTGCCCTTATTCGTTCGTCACAGAAGATGTTTTCGGCTGTAGGGTCTTGCCGGACGCCGGGGTGTGCGGCATGAAGAACAGCAACAGCGCCCCGATCAGGTAAATCAGGTAGACGCTCAAGGTGCTGACGGTCGGAGCGTCCTGGTAACCGAACATGCCGGCCAGTACCGAGCCGGCAGGCCCATCCATCGGCAACAGTGCGCTGATGTCGAAGACCACTTCCTGCAGATGATTCCAGATCCCGGCTTCATGCAAAGCCTGAACGGAGTTGGCCAGAATGCCCGCAGCCACCACCAGAATGAACAGCCCGGTCCAACGGAAAAACAGGCCCAGGTTCAGGCGCATGCTGCCGCTGTAAATGGCTACGCCGAAGCCCACGGCCAGCAACAGGCCGAGCAGGGCACCCAGCGGTGCGCCCGAGCCTTCGCTCTGCTGGAACACGGCGAGCAGAAAGAATACGGTCTCCAGCCCTTCGCGGGTCACGGCGAAAAACACCATGGCGATCAGCGCGTAGGTCTGGTTTTTCGAGCCGGTGAGGGCAGCGTCCAGAGACTCATGCAACGCGTGCTTGATCGAGCGGGCAACCTTGCGCATCCAGAACACCATCGAGCTTAAAATGCCCACGGCGATCAGGCCGACAATGCCTTCGAACAACTCCTGTTGCTTCTGCGGGAATTCGGCGCTCATCAACTCAAGCCCGCCACCGACGAACAGCGACAGCGCGGCAGCGAGGAACACGCCGATCCACACCGCAGGCATCCACTCGCCGCGGCCGGTCTGCTTCAGGTAACTGGCGATAATGCCAACAATCAGCGCGGCTTCGATGCCTTCGCGCAGCATGATCAAAAACGGAACGAGCATATCTCACCGGGTCAAAACTGTAGGGTGAACGTGCTTCAGCGAGCTATAAGCCGGAAACACTGCGTAACATAATGATACTCATTCTTGACTGCGGGTAGTTGTTTTTTATCGGGATTGCGTTTTTGAAAAGTCGTTCAGGTCAGGTTCAGCTAATCGATCACGGTTTTCTGAACGTTCCGCGGTCTTCGGAAATCAGCGATCATTTTCAACACCCCTGTAAACTGTGGTTGCCCGTCTGACCGCCTTATTCCGGAAATCATCATGTCATCAGAATCAGACAGCGCTGACCGCAGGCATGCTGAGGCGGTCGCTGCGCTCAGGTCCATAGACCCGCAATGGCAGTCGCTGATTGACCAGGTCGGCCCCTGTCTGCACCCGGTCAGTGCAGCGCAGGACCCGTTTCAGGCGCTGGTCAAGGCCGTCGCCTACCAGCAATTGCATGCCAGGGCAGGCGATGCGATGGTCATGAGGTTGCGTGCGCTTTTTGTGGATGACAGCTTCCCGGGGGCGCAGGCACTGGTCGAGCTGGATGATCAGGCACTGCGCTCCTGTGGGTTCTCGGCGTCCAAATGCCGGGCGATCAAGGCGATTGCCGCTGCGCGAGTGGACGGTCTGGTGCCTGAGGTCAGTGCGGCACTGGCCATGGGCAACGAAGCACTGGTCGAACGCCTGATCCAACTGCCGGGCGTGGGGCGCTGGACCGTGGAGATGATGATGCTCATTTACGGGCTCGGTCAGCTGGATGTGATGCCCGCCAGCGACTTCGGCGTGTGCGAAGGCTACCGGCAAATGGCACGGCTTGCCGAGCGCTTCGCGCCTTACCGAACCATTGCCGCCTGGTATTTGTGGCGAGTACCGGCCAACTTCAGCGACATCGATTTATCTCGAATTTGAGAGCAAGACTCGGAGTGCCTGTGTGTTGCGACAGGGATAGGCTCATCGAAACCCAAGACAGGCCATCACCATGGAAAACATGAAAGGCACGTTGAAAACGCGCGCGCCACGAACCGAAGAGGACCCGCGCTGGGAGGTCCTGCTCAATCGTCGTTCAGGTGCGGGCGCTGACTTCGTCTACGGTGTGCTGACAACCGGTATCTACTGCAAACCCGGCAGCCCGAGCAAACTTCCAAGGCCGGAAAACGTCGTGTTCTTTTCTTCGGCGAGCGAGGCTGAAGCTGCCGGGTTTCGCCTGTCGCGGCGCAGTGGCAGTGATCAGCAAAGCGTGGACCTCAAGCATGCTTCGGCCGTTTCCGAAGCCTGCAGGCTGATAGACGCCTGCGACTCGATGCCCAATCTCGCTGCGCTTGCGGAAAAGGTCGGGATGAGCAGTTTTCATTTTCATCGCACTTTCAAGAAACTCACCGGGTTGACGCCCAAAGCCTACAGCGTCGCGTCCTTGCGCTCGCGAGTGAAAGTCCAGCTTTCCCACGATGTGACCATCACCAGTGCGCTGTATGAAGCAGGTTTCAACTCCAACAGCCGATTCTATGAGGCTTCGCAAAAAATGCTGGGCATGAAACCTTCTGAGTACCGGGCAGGCGGGGCCAATGTCGACATCAGGTTTGCACTGGGTGAAAGCTCGCTGGGTTCGATTCTGGTGGCCAGAAGCCCCAAGGGTATCTGCGCCATTTCACTCGGAGACGACCCCAATGTGCTGGTCGAAAAGTTTCAGGACCAGTACCCCAATGCCAACCTGATCGGCGGGGATGAAGAGTTTGAACAACTTGTCGCCAGGGTCGTGGGCTTTGTCGAGTCGCCTGCGACCGGCCTCGCGCTGCCGCTTGATATCCGCGGCACGGTTTTTCAGGAGCGGGTATGGCAGGCGCTCAGGGATATACCTGCCGGATCGACCGCAACCTACACCGATATCGCCACGCGTATCGGTATGCCCAGCGCAGTTCGCGCAGTGGCGAATGCGTGCGGTGCCAACACGCTGGCAGTTGCCATTCCCTGTCATCGGGTCGTGCGCAGCGACGGGTCGTTATCCGGTTATCGCTGGGGTGTCGAGCGCAAGCGCAAGCTGCTTGAAATCGAAGCTGCCGGGGGAGCAGGGCTTTTTTCAGGGCTTTGAACAGCAGCCTGACTCGCCGAGAATCCGGTAGGCCAGCCTTACCCGTTCTTCATTCGGATAGTTCTTGTTGGCCAGAATCACGATGCCGAGCTGTTTTTCCGGTATGAACGCGACATAGCCACCGAAACCGTTGGTTGATCCGGTCTTGTTGACCCAGACCGCAGATTGCGCTGCCTGCGGCGGCTCGATCACTTCGGTTTTGAGCGTGTTCAGCATGGCACTGGCGTTGCCTTCAAGCAGATGCGCCAAGCCAACCGGCATCGGATACTGCTCCCAGATCAGGTCCTGAGTCATGCCGCCGACTTTGAAATAGCTGATCCGTGTGTCACTGAGAGCGCGTTGCAGCGGCGCGTCGTACTGACCAGGCCCAAGGTTTGCCTCGACAAAACGGATCATGTCCCGCGCACTCGATTTCACGCCGTAGGCTTCACTCGCCAGAGGACCTGGGTTAACCCTGACCGGTTCGTCGAGTTTGTTGTAGCCCTGCGCATAAAGCTTCTGCTTTTCGTCGGGCACGTTCACGTAGGTGTTGCTCAGGTTCAGCGCCGGAAACAGTCGCTGCTGGAGGGCTTTTTCATACGGCAGCTTCATGCTGCGCGCCGCAACCAGGCCGAGCAGGCCCACACTGGGGTTGGCATAAGTGCGGTGTGTGCCGTGCAGGTAGTCGGGCTGCCAGGCCTTGAAATAGTCCATCAATTGGCGAGTGTTCTGCACCTTGTCGGGCACTTGAAGGGGGAAGCCGCCTGCTGTGTGGGTGCCGAGGTGAAAGACCGGTATTTTGCCCAGGCGTGTGTCATTCAATTGCGGCAGGTAGGTGTCGATGCTGTCGGTCAGCGACAACTGCCCATTGGCCTGCGCCCAGGTGGCCAGTGTGGCAGTGAAGGTTTTGCTGATCGAGCCCAGTTCGAACAACGTATCGCTGGACACCGGCTGGCCGGTTGTTTTTGAGGCGACGCCGTAGTTATAGAACTGTTGTGTACCGTTGCGGGTGATGGCGATGGACATGCCTGCAATGTTGTTTTCCTGCATCACCTGCTGCGCCGCTTGCTGCACAACGGCATCAAGGTCAGGTGCCGGGTCTTGAGCGCAGGCAAGGGAAGCGTTCAGCACAAGCGCCGCGCATAACAGTGTCTTATTCCTTGGCATCACATGATTCCTTGTTGTTTTGGGTCGCCGCCGATCATCGAAGAACGCTGTTTTGAAGCCTTGCTGCGGTGGTCGGTGGCGGCGGGTTTGCGTAATATGCCTCCTTTTTTGCGCTTCCTCCACGGGGCGCGGTTCAGGTAACCCATGAAATCAATCCGTATACGCGCCGAAGTCCTGGCCGGGCTCACGACATCCTTTGCCTTGGTGCCCGAGTGCATGCCTTTGCACTAGTGGCCCATCTCAACCCGCTGATGGGGCTCTACGGCGCGTTCATCATTTGTACGCTGACGGCCCTGTTCGGCGGGCGTCCGGGCATGGTTTCCGGCGCGGCCGGTTCGATGGCGGTGGTGATCGTCGCGCTGGTGGTGCAGCACGGCGTGCAATATTTGCTGGCGACCGTATTGCTGGGCGGTTTGATCATGATCCTGTTCGGGCTGCTGCGGCTCGGCAAACTGGTGCGGCTGGTGCCTTATCCGGTGATGCTGGGCTTCGTCAACGTGTCATCGCGATGGCGCAATTGGAGCACTTCAAGGTGGGTGAGTCATGGCTCAGCGGTACGCCGCTGTACGTGATGCTCGGTCTGGTGGCGTTGACCATGGCGATTGTCTATCTGTTGCCGCGCCTGACCCGTGTTGCACCGCCTGCGCTGGTGGCGATCCTGAGCGTCGGGCTGGCGGTTTATTTGCTCGGCCTGCCGACCCGCACCCTGGGCGACATGGCGCACATTGCCGGTGGCCTGCCGGTATTCGCCATGACGGACATTTCGTGGAACCTGGACACCCTGCGCATCATCGCCCCATACGCCATCCTGATGGCGCTGGTCGGCCTGCTGGAAACCCTGCTGACCCTGAACCTGACCGACGAGATCACCGAAACCCGTGGCTATCCGGATCGTGAGTGCGTAGCGCTGGGCGCTGCCAACGTGGTCTCCGGTGCCTTCGGCGGCATGGGCGGTTGCGCGATGATCGGCCAGACGGTGATCAACCTCAGTTCCGGCGGCCGCGGTCGTGTGTCGGGCGTGGTGGCGGGTTTGATGATCCTGATGTTCGTGCTGTTTCTGTCGCCGCTGATCGAGCGCATTCCATTGGCGGCGCTGGTCGGGGTGATGTTTGTGGTTGCCCAGCAGACTTTCGCCTGGGCATCGTTGCGTGTGCTGCGCAAGGTGCCGGTCAATGACGTACTGGCGATCATTGCCGTGACCGTGGTCACGGTGCTCACCGATCTGGCCACTGCGGTGCTGTTCGGCATCATCATCGCGGCGATCAACTTTGCCTGGCAGCAGGCCCGCGAGCTGTATGCAGACAGCCATGTAGAGGCCGATGGCAGCAAGGTCTACCACCTGCACGGCACGCTGTTCTTCGCCTCGACCACGCCGTTTCTCGACCAGTTCAACCCGGCCGAGGACCCTGCACAGGTGACACTGGACTGTCGCCACCTGAGTTTCGTCGATTACTCGGCCATTGCTGCGCTCAAGACCTTGCGCGAGCGCTATGTCAAAGCGGGCAAGCATTTGCGAGTGGTGCATCTGTCCGAGCGCTGCAAGCGGCTGCTCAAGCGCGCCGGCGTGCAGCACGCATGAGCCGCGTTTCAGGCTGGATGTCTTTTCTCTGATACCTAAGGTGTGTGCCTGATGGATGCTGTCTCCCCGCTGCAAGCCTACGAACGTGCCGTCCAGCGTGGTTTTCAGCCTGATCAGGCGCAGTTGCAGGCTGCCCGACAGTTGCAGGCGTGCTATGAGGCCCTGGCCGATGCGCGGGGTCGGGCACAGGGCGTCTATTTGTGGGGGCCGGTCGGGCGCGGCAAGACCTGGTTGATGGACCGCTTTTTCGAAAGCCTGAGCGTGCCGGCCCGGCGTCAGCATTTTCATCACTTCATGCGCTGGGTGCACAAGCGCATGTTCGAGCTGATGGGCACGCCTCAGCCGCTGACCGTGGTCGCCAAAGAGCTGGCGCGGGAAGTGCGGGTGATGTGTTTCGATGAGTTGTTCGTGACTGACATCGGCGACGCAGTGATTCTCGGTGGGCTGCTGCAAGTTATGTTCGAAGAGGGCGTAGTGCTGGTCTGTACGTCCAATCAGCCACCGGAAAAGTTGTACAGCCACGGCCATAATCGTGAGCGCTTCCTGCCAGCGGTCGCCGCGATCCTGAAATACATGAATGTGGTGGCGGTCGACGGCGGCGAGGATCATCGCCTGCACCCCGGACAGTTGCACCAGCGTTACTGGGTTGCACAGGCCGGTCAGCCAAGTTCATTGAAGGGGATATTCGAAGCGCTGAGCGCTGGCCAGCCGGTTCACGACTCGCAGGTCATGCTCGGTTATCGCAGCATCAATGTGGTTCAGCATTCCGATACGGCAGTGTGGTGCCGCTATCGTGACCTGTGTGAACAACCGCTGGCTGCGATGGATTTTATCGCGTTGTGTGATCGTTTCTCGGTGATTCTGCTCAGCGAAGTGCCGCCCCTCAGCGCCGCCCAGCGCGAGGCGAAGATTGCCCGTGGCACCGAGGATGGCGTGGAGCAGGTGACGGCAGGCGACCGCGAGCTGCCGCAGTTATCGCCCAACGACGACGGCGTGCGACGTTTCATTGCGCTGGTGGACGAATGTTACGACCGGCGCATTCCGCTGTATGTAGAAGCGCCTGTGCCGATGGACGAACTACACCCAGGGTTATCTGTCGTTTGCCTTTCGGCGCACCCTGAGTCGGCTTCAGGAAATGCAACTGGAGCGTTTCACCGAGACCTGAGCTTCAGGCTGCATCCCGACGGCGCTGGGCCAGCACGTGTTTGGCGCCTTCGATCATCAGCACCACGACGGCCAGCCAGATTGGCAGGTAAGTCAGCCATTCATCGCGGCCGATGCTCTCGCCCAGCAACAGGGCGACGCCGACCAGCAGCACCGGCTCGACATAACTGAGCAACCCGAACAGGCTGAACGGCAGCAACCGGCTGGCAACGATATAACTGACCAGTGCCGAGGCACTGATGACCCCGAGCACGGGAATCAGCAGGTACAGCAGCGGTGCCTGCTGGATGGCTTGTGGATGACCGTTGGCGATAAACCACAGGCCGATGGGTAGCATCAGCAGCATGTCGAACCAGAGCCCGCCGAGGTGGTCGGTCCTGAGCTTGCGACGCAGCACGAAGTAAAGGGGATAGCCGCCCGCGACCAGCAGGGTTTCCCAGGAGAAACTGCCCAGCCTCCACAGCTCATGCGCCACGCCGATCATGGCAAACACCGCAGCGACTTTCTGCAGGTAGGAGAGGTGCTCGCCGTACACGATGCGGCCGGTGAGAATCATGCTCAGCGGCAGCAGGAAATAACCCAGCGACACCTCCAGGCTGCGCCCGTGCAGCGGTGCCCACATGAAGATCAGCAATTGCGCGCCGATCAGCACCGAAGACAGCAGCAGCGCGAAGATCAGCAGCGGTTGCTGCCTGAGCCGGACAGTCACTTCGCGGACTCGCCGCCAGTCTCCGCTGACCAGCATGAACAGCGTCGCGCATGGCACGGTGAGCAGCATGCGCCAGCCGAAGATCTCTTCACCGTCGAGCGGGGTCATCAGTGACGTATAGAAATACATGACCCCGAACAGCGTTGACGCCAGGATCGACAGCACTACACCTTTGTACACGACGGCCTCCGCGACAGCTGATTCGACAGATTGCGCACCTGTCTGGTGCGCGTGGTAGTCAGTCTACTGGCCTGAGGTGCAAAAAGCTGCAAATCGGACGGCCCTTGCACGACGATGGAACGAGCCTCATGCAAGTGCATCAGAGGTTTTGGCTAATCGATCAGCTTTGTTAGGCTGTCGCGCTGGCCGGTGTGACCGTACTCGGCAAATTACAAGGAGCATGCATGACCTCTTTCAGCACCGCAGCCCAGGATGCCAAGGCTCGGGCGGAGCAGTCTTCGACGCGTATCGCGTTTTTCATTGCCGGTTTCAGTGTCGCCTCTTGGGCGCCGCTGGTGCCTTACGTCAAACAGCGGATGGGCCTTGATGAGGGCACGCTCGGGCTTTTGTTGCTGTGCCTCGGCGTAGGCTCGATTCTCTCGATGCCGTTGGCCGGTGCGCTGGCAGCGCGGTTTGGCTGTCGGCGGTTGCTGGTCTGCTCGACGGTGTTGATCTGTCTGTGTCTACCGCTATTGGCGACGATATCCAGTCTGCCGCTACTCATAGCCACGCTGTTCCTGTTTGGCGCGAGCATGGGGGGTGTGGATTGCACGGCCAACGTTCAGGCGGTGATTGTCGAGCGTGCCAGCGGCAAGACCATGATGTCGGGATTCCATGGCCTGTTCAGCCTCGGTGGGATTGTCGGTGCCGCGGGTGTCGCCGGCTTGCTCAGTCTGGGCATCTCGCCGTTCACGGCGATGCTGATCGTGGTATTTCTGACGTTGGTTGCGCTGGCCAAAGCGGCGCCGAATCTGTTGCCTTACGGCAGTCCGGCCGATGGGCCAGCCTTTGCCATCCCGCGTGGCGTGGTGCTGTTCATCGGCCTGCTGTGCTTCACCGTATTTCTGGCCGAAGGCGCAATGCTTGACTGGAGCGCGGTATTCCTGACCTCGTTGCGTGGTGTCGAAGCGTCGTATGCCGGACTGGGCTATGCGGTATTCGCCGCGACCATGACCCTGGGGCGGTTGTTTGGCGATCCGGTGGTAAAACGGGTGGGCTCCAATCGAGTGATCATTCTTGGCGGGCTGTGTGCCGCAGCGGGGCTGGCCGTCGCGACATTGATCCCGGTCTGGCAGGCGGCGCTGCTGGGGTATGCATTGGTAGGCGCGGGTTGCTCGAACATCGTACCGGTCTGCTACAGCGCAGTCGGTCGGCAGAAGACCATGCCGGAAAGCGTGGCGATTCCGGCGATCACCACGGTTGGTTACGCCGGGATTCTGATTGGTCCTGCGGCAATCGGTTTCATCGCCCATGTCAGCAGCCTTGAGCTGGCGTTCATGATCGTTGCCGTGATGCTCTTGGGCGTGGCTATCGGCGGCAGCAAGCTCAGGACCTGATTCTGACTACAACGTGCGCGCCATCCCCGACACCCGGATCGAACTCCCGGGCTGCTCGGGGATTTCCGCGCGCAGACGTGACGGGCTGCCCATGTCCTCGCCCTGAATAATGTCTATCAGGCCACCGTGCGGCCAGCCTATATCGCGCAGATAACCACCCAGGGCCGCCGTGGCCGCACCGGTAGCCGGGTCTTCATAAACGCCGCCGAAGGCAAATGGGTTGCGAGTGTGGAACAGCTGTTCGGTTTCGGCCCATACCAGCAAAATAGTCGCCCAGCCTTCGCGTACCATCAGCTCTCGACCGGCCTGCTGGTCATAGTGCATAGCCTTGAGCTGTGCCCGGCTGTTCAGCGCGAGCACAAGGTGCCCGGCACCGCCGTTGATATGCGCTGGCTTAATGCGTTCATCCAGATCGTTGTGCGTATAGCCGAATAGCGCCAGGGCCTCTTCCAGCAACTGCGCGCTGATCGGCTTGCTGAAGGTCGGTGGCGATTGCAGTGCTGCCGAAGTCAGGGAGCCTTGCGCATGGCCTTCGACAGTGATCTGCGCCTGATTGAGCGTCAGGCTGAACACGCCGTCGCCTTGCCGTGCCGCCAGTGCTGCGCCCAAAGCGATGGTCGCGTGTCCGCAGAACGGGACCTCTGCCAGCGGCGAGAAATAACGTACACGCCAGCAACTTTCCACAGGAGCGGCAAACACGGTTTCGGAAAAGCCGACCTCGGCGGCAAGCTGCTGCATGACGAGGTTATCGGGCAGCGCATCGCCAATCCACACGCCTGCCGGGTTTCCACCGCGATCGCCATCGCTGAATGCCGCCAGTTTGAGTATTTCAGTTGTCATTGAAGGGTGTCCTTGCCGTGGTCATTGGGCGACAGTTTGCAACGGAGCTGATTTGATAATCCAGTGAGAAGAACTGATGCGGTGCATCTATATAGCTGATGCCTGAGCGCCCGCGCAGACCTCTCCTCTCAAGGCACCTCACACCTGGCCATACGCCGCTGCACTACACGTTCACGCAGTGCGTCGTAGGCCCAATTGAACAGCATGGTGTAAGGCAGAAACATCAGCAGCAGACCGATATCCAGCCAGAATGCTTCCATCAGGCTGATCGTCAGCCACCATGCGGCCAGTGGCACGACGGCCAGAATCAGTCCGGCTTCGAAACCTGTTGCGTGCAGCACGCGAGTGGTCAGGCTCATGGCAAACCCGTACCTGTTGCGCAGTCTGTCGAACAGGGCGTTGTAGAGCATGTTCCAAAGCATGGCGATGGTGGAGATCATCACTGTCATGGCGCCCATCATTGCCAGCGAATGGTTCATGAGCCAGGCCAGCAGCGGTGCGACCAGAATCACGCCACCGATCTCGAACAGGCTGGCGTGCAGCGCCCTTTCACGCAGGGTCTTGGACGCTACGGATGCGTGCTGGCTGGCGTGTTGTGGGCTGTTGCTCATTATAAGACTGTCCTTTGTGCTCGTGGGTGGCAGCATTATCATCGGTGTTTGCGTTAACCTGAAAATCAATACCATCGGTAAAGCCGATAAGAGAGTGTCATGAGTTATTCACCGGAAGCCCTGGAAGCCTTCGCCCAGATTGCCGCGCTGGGTTCGTTCAGTGCAGCTGCAAGCCGTCTGGGCAAGAGTCAGTCGACGATCAGTGAAGCAATTGCCCGCCTGGAGATCGATTTTGGGCTGGAGCTGTTCGATCGCTCTTCCAGGCAGCCGGTTCTGACCGAAGCCGGGAGGGTCATGCTCGGCCGTGTCGATGACCTGTTGTGCGCCTCGGACCGACTGCGCCGGGCTGCTGCAAGGCTTGCGGCAGGCGTCGAGCCAAGGCTGACGCTGGTGCTGTCGGACGCCAACCAGTTCGCTGATTTCGAACGGCTGATGACCGAGCTGGATCAGCGCTTTCCGGAGCTGGAGATGGAATGCGTATTCGCCGAGCACGGTGATGCCATCAGCCTGGTGCAGTCGGGCAGGGCATTATTGGGGCTGCTGTCGGCGCAAGCCAGCTACCCACCGGAGATCGGTCACGCGACCATCGACGAAAGTGCCGATTTCGGTCTGTTCGTCTCGCATAAACATCCGCTTGCCGCGCTGGAACGGGTCGATTATCAGCAACTGGCGGGTTACCGCGCATTGCGCCTCAACACGCTGGTCGAGCACAGCATCCCCACCGACGACCTGCCCACCAGCGGTCACCGTCATTGGTCAGCGCCCAATTACCTGCTGTTGATGGACATGGCTGCCTTCGGTTTTGGCTGGTCGGCGTTGCCGCGCTGGCTGGTGTCGCGCTATTCGGGCGGGCTGCTCAAAGAGCTGAAAGTCTCGGGCTGGCCGCGTCGCTCGGCGGTCGATGTCATCTGGTCATTCCAGCGCAGCCTGGGGCCAGCAGGTGCATGGCTGCTGGAGTCGCTGGTGCCGTTTGCCGGAGAGTAAACGGATCGGCTCTCATAACCGGCAGTCAGCAGTCGCGGGGCTTGCTGATTTCCAGCTATAAAGCACAGACTTTCAACACTGTCGGGCAGGGTAACGCATGACATTCGACTGGCACTCCGATCCTGTTACACGTGATACCCCGGTGGACGACCGCTACCGAAATACGCAGAACGTGAGGCGCTTCATGACCGGACAATGCGGGCCGTCGTTCAGGTTCGACCGGCCATTCATGGCGTGGATCACTAATGGCGAGCCCAAAAACATGGGCCAGATCGTGGATGAATGGTTGCTTCTGCGAACAGCAGGATCGGAATGAGCTGACGTTGTATGCTGTTGGAGGGCTGCTCGGTCGGGCTCGCTCTGGCTGTATCGAGAAGCACATACCGCCCTGACTTTCGAAAATCATCGATTTTCGAATGCAAAATGCCATTATTTTTGCAACTGAGCGTTTTTTCTCGTAGCGTGCTCGTGCCGCCCTGCCTGAAGGGAACGCGGCGCAACCCACACCGCAGGTGCCTCCGCCGTGACCCCGACAGATCTACAACATCTCCAGAGCCGATTATCGGCTCTGGAGCAGGAAAACGCCTCGCTTAAAGAGCGCCTGAGCGTCAGTGGTCAGGAGGCCGAAAACGCCCTGGCGCACTCTCAGGAGCGTTATCGTTTTCTGTTCAACGCGATGGATGAAGGCTTTTGCATCATCAAGTTCTTTGACGGCCCGCACGGCCCGTTGAGCGATTACATTCATATTGAAGCCAACCCGGCTTACGAGTATCACGCCGGCATTCCCAATGTGGTGGGCAAGAAGCTGCGCGAGATGGTTCGCGAAGAGGCGGATGGCTGGGTCGAGTTCTACGGCAAGGTATTGCGCACCGGTGAGCCGGTCCGCTTCGAGCGCGAGCTGGTGGCGACCGGGCGCTACCTGGCACTGACCGCGTTCCGCATCGAGCCGGCCAGCCGCAAGCAGGTAGCGGTGTTGTTTCAAGACATCACCGAACGCAAGCGCGCAGAGCTGGCGTTACAGCAGATGAATGAAACGCTGGAGGCTCGTATTGTCGAGGCCGTCGCCGAGCGCAATGTGCTCGCCGATGTCGTCAATGGCACCAATGCATTCATCCATGTCATCGACGCCAATTACCGCTGGATGGCCATCAATGGCTCAGCGCTACGCGAGTTCGAGCGTCTTTTTGGCGTCCGTCCTCAGGTAGGCGACAATATGCTCGACCTGCTGGACGACTGTCCGCAGAGCAAAGCGGGCCTTAAACAGCGCTGGACGCGGGCGTTGGCAGGCGAGGAGTTTGCCGAAAGCGTCAGCTTCAGCGATTCGAAGGATCCGGCCAGCCACTTCGAAATGCGTTACAGCACGCTTCGCGATGCACAAGGCCAGTCCATTGGCGCGTATCTGTTTGCCTACGACGTCAGCGAACGGTTGCGCGAGCAGGAACGCCTGGCTCAGGCTGAGGATGCCCTGCGCCAGTCGCAGAAGATGGAAGCGGTTGGTCAGTTGACTGGCGGTATCGCCCACGACTTCAACAACCTGCTGACCGGTATCACCGGCTCGCTGGAACTGCTCAAGACGCGCATGAGCCAGGGCCGTTTCACTGAAATAGATCGCTACATAGGGGCTGCGCAGGATGCATCCAAGCGTGCAGCGTCGCTGACTCACCGGCTGCTGGCGTTTTCACGTCGACAGACGCTTGACCCCAAGCCGGTCGATATCAACCGGCTGGTGATCGGGATGGAAGAGCTGATTCGACGTACGGTCGGACCTCACATCACGCTGGAAGTCGTGACCTCAGTCGGGTTGTGGTCGACGTTCATTGACGCCCCGCAACTGGAAAATGCGCTGTTGAACCTGTGTATCAATGCCAGGGATGCCATGCCGCGAGGCGGGCGAATCACCATCGAAACCGCTAACCGGTGGATTGACGAGCGCGGCTCCCAGAGCCGGGATCTGACACCGGGGCAATACCTGTCGCTGTGTGTCAGTGACACCGGTACCGGCATGTCGCCTGAGGTTATCAACCGCGCGTTCGACCCGTTTTTCACCACCAAGCCACTCGGGCAGGGCACGGGTCTGGGATTGTCGATGGTGTACGGTTTTGTGCGCCAGTCCGGTGGGCAGGTGCGTATCTACTCTGAACCTGAGCAGGGCACGACCATGTGCCTGTACCTGCCGCGTCATTACCTTGGGGCTGCGGAAGAGGTCGAGGCTGTCGAGACTTGCGAATCGGCGCCTGCGCAGACCGAGCGTACGGTGATGATTGTCGACGATGAGCCGACCATCCGTATGCTGGTGGCCGAAGTGCTGGAGGATCAGGGGTATATCCCGATCGAGGCGGGCGAGGGCGCGTCTGCGCTGAAGATGCTGGAGTCCGATATGCGTATCGACCTGCTGGTAACCGACGTCGGGTTGCCTGGCGGCATGAACGGTCGGCAACTGGCGGATGCTGCGCGCATCATTCGACCAGACCTTAAAGTGCTGTTCATCACCGGTTATGCTGAGAACGCCATCATTGGTAACGGCCATCTGGATCCGGGGATGTGGGTGCTCACCAAGCCGTTCACCATGGACGCGTTCGCCAGCCGCATCTACGAAATGATCGAACGCAAGGATTGAGTCCAAAAAACGTCAGCGGGCAGGCAGTGTCTGGAATTCGCCTTTCGACAAGCCCTGCACGTCGTTGCCCATGCTGTCACGGATGGTCAGGTCGGCACCTTGGTCGGTCAACGCCTTGAGCACTTCAGTGCGTTTGAACAGCGCCGCGTACATGGCCGCCGTCTGCCCGGCATTGTTGGTCAGGTTTGGGCCGCAATCGGCCTGAACCAGGCGCTTGGCGATGCTCAGCTCACCCTTGAAAATCGCGCCCATCAGCGCAGTGTTGCCGCGATTGTCCTTGGCGCAAGGGTCAGCACCGGCATTGATCAGGCGTTCCACCGAATCTTCATGGCCGTGATAGGCGGCCAGAATAAGGCCGGTATAGCCCTGTTCGTCACGCACGTTGAGGTCGTAATGGGCTTCGATGAAGGTGTCCAGCATCGGGTTGTTACCTTCACGGGACGCGTCGAAAAACAGCGTGCGCAACTGGCTGGCGGTCTGTTCAGCGGTCAGTTCGGAAGCGGGTGCCGGGGCGGGTGGGGTTGCGTTTGCGGCTGCAGCAAACAGCAGCAAGGCATAGATCAGATTTTTCACAGGCGTTCTCCTGGCTGGAACCGCCCCGGCGTCGTGAACGCCGGAGCGGGACATCAGATCATCAGTCTTTGAGGCTTGCAGCCAGCGACTTGACCTTGCTCAGATCGCCCTTGGCGACTTCGGTTACCCGAGTGCCATAGTCCGGATCTGCCTTGTACAGGAACGACAGCATAATGTTCTTGCTTTCGGTGTCGGTGTCAGCCAGCGACTCGCCAAAGCTCTGCACCAGGTCGGTCTTCTCTTTAGGGCTGTAGGAGCGATACAGATCACCCGCCTGCTTGAAGTTCTGCTCACGCGTAATCTTCGCCTGCTGGGTGGTGCCGCTGATCGGCAGTTCGCTGTAGCGCGCTTTTTCGTCGGCTGGACGTGGCTCCAGACGGCTCGGCTCATAGTTGACGCCGCTGGTGGTGTGACCGGTATTCAGAGCACCGTCCTGATTACCGTTGTTCACCGCAACCTTGGGCTGGTTGACCGGCAGGCTCAGACCATTCGCGCCCAGGCGATACATCTGGGTGTCGGCGTAGGAGAACACACGGCCTTGCAGCAGACGGTCCTCGGAAGGCTCGATACCAGGAACCAGGTTAGCCGGGGCCATGGCGACCTGTTCGGTTTCCTGGAAGAAGTTGTCGACGTTCTTGTTCAAGACCATCTGACCGATTTTCTTCTCAGGGACATCAGGCCAGATCTTGGTGGCGTCCAGAGGGTCGAAGTCGAATTTCGACAGCTCTTCAGGCTTCAGGACCTGAACGTACAAGTCCCATTTCGGGAAATCGCCCTTTTTGATGGCACCGACCAGATCGTTGGTCAGATGGCTGTAGTCCTTGGACTGGACCTGAGCGACTTCTTTCGGATCAAGGTTCTTGATGCCTTGCAGGGTCTTCCAGTGGAACTTGACGTAGTGCACTTCGCCTTTGGCATTCACCAGTTTGTAGGCGTGTACGCCGTTGCCGTCCATGAAGCGATAGCCTGCAGGCGTACCCTCATTTGAATACAGCAGTGTCAGCGTACGGGTGGCTTCTGGAACATGCGAGAAGAAGTCAAAGCGACGCGAATCGTTGTCCAGGTTGGTACGCGGGTCAGGCTTGAAGGCGTGGACCATGTCCGGGAACTTGATGGCGTCACGGATGAAGAAGGTTGGAAAGTTGTTGCCTACCAGGTCCCAGTTACCGTCTGCCGTGTAGAACTTGGTGGCGAAGCCGTGTGGGTCGCGCAGGGTTTCAGGCGAGTGGTTGCCATGGACAACGGAGGAAAAGCGCACGAAGACCGGGGTTTTTTCGCCCGATTTGAACACCGTGGCCTTGCTCAGATCGCTGATATCGGCCGATGCGGTGAACTCACCTTTGACACCCGTGCCGCGAGCGTGGACCACGCGCTCCGGAATACGCTCGCGATCAAAGCGCTGCAGCTTTTGCAACAGCTGCACATCTTGCAGCAGGACAGGCCCTTGGGCGCCTGCAGTCTGAGAGTTCTGATTGTCGCCGACGACGGCACCATTGTCGCGAGTCAGGGTGTCTGCTGCATAGGCGGTCGGAACAGTAACGAGACCGACTGCAGTCAGACACACCATATGTCTGGACCAGTTTAATAACGGCATTTTGAATCCCTCATATTTTTAGTAGGCCGGTATATCTTAGGCGCGTGGGGGCAGGGGGGTGATTATAAAAATATATCGGGGTGATTAAGATAAATACTGAGAGGGGAGAGGAACCGAGTAAAAACTTTCACAATTAGTTGAATAATTTTCTTGGCTATGAGGAAGGCGGGCTACAGGTGAACGTATAAAAAATCATGGTTTTAGTTATTTATAGTCATGAAATTAAAGGATTTTTTATTAAATGTTGGTGTTAATAAAAGGCACGTTTAATCACGCTGTCCAAGGTTAATAGCAATCATTATCATTTTGAGGGCTCGTCAGTAATAAAGTGCTGGCGTCCCGGTGTGGAACGATCGTGCAACTAAATAATGTGACATTCAAGATTGCTGGCTTTTTGATATTGTCTTCTGAGGTCGTCGTATAAGTTACAACTAAGTTATCCTGCGGCAAAGTGACATTATCGGTTTTGAAAGCGTTGACGCGCTATCATGTGGCCACACCTTGTGCAGCCACACCCCGTTCAATGGAGCCGCTCGTCTCATGCCCACCATCATGTTGCTACAAACCCCGCCACCGGAGTTCATCCGTAGCCAGATCCAGCAGATGGTCGTGGACTACGTGACCGACATCAGCATGGTAGCCATTGCGCCGAGCAATCCGCTGTACAACCTGTATCAGTATGGCGTGGGGTATGAGGTGCATCTCTACCTGAACGCCATGGACGGCTCGCAAAACCTGGCGGTCGAACTGATCGTCGCGCTGGACGATGAGGACCCGGAAACCGTATTGGGGTTTTTACTGTACCTGCCTGTGCAAGATGATCCACAGGCTTGTGCCGTGGCCTATATGGCGGTGCGCGAAAGCCATCGTCGCCAGGGCATTGCACGCTCGATGCTGAATAAGATGGTCGGCCGCTACCCGCACGCAGAACTGTATTGCCTGGTGGGCAAAGTGGCGTATTTCGAAGCGCTGGGCTTCCAGGTCCTGGGCGCACGCGGCCCGCAGGTCATCATGAACACCCTGGATCATGGAACGGATGGCCTGCTTGCGGTCATGGACATTGCTCCGATCTACAGCTCGGTGGAAGTGCGTCAGATTCATGCGTACCTGCTCAAACAGCACGGCAAGAGAGCAATGGTCGATGCAGAGAAGCAGCGTGACCGTCATCTCGACCGTATGACCCGGGATGCCAGGGCGTTCGCCGAGCAGCATCTTGAAAACCCTGGCGTGCCGGAAGGTGTTGCGCAAGCGTCAAGGCTGCACTGACAGCCGGGGGGGCGCGCAGGCAGACCTGTATTGATAGACGGAAGTAGTTGCACAAGCGCTATCTATCAAAAAAGTGGGGAGTGCGTTGGAACGATCCAAGTGGAGTGAAGTCATTATGACATCACGACTATTTGGTCACTCTCAGGCACGGATGTCGCCCCTCATTCAGCAACAGGTAAGCCCCATGAATTTCCTGCGTCAGTCCAAGTTTTCGACCAAGCTTCTTTCGGCATTCATTGTTTGTGCACTGATCACACTGACCGTTGGCGGCCTGGGCATGGTAGGGGTTACCCGCTTGGGCAACGCGCTTGAGCTTACCTTTTCCAACAACCTTGTTTCTGTCAGCAACACTAATGAAACGCTGACCAGCCTCACCGCTCACAACCGTGGACTGTACCGTTTGCTGGATGCGCAGGATGGCGGTGTTCCTGAAGCCGACAAGGAACGTGTTCGACAGGCGTTGAGCGAAGATCTGGCTCGCGCACAGAGGATATTCGCGATTTACCGTGCCACGCCGCTGGAAGATGACGAGCGTGCCGCCGGTGACCAGTTTGAGCTGATGATGCCCGGCTACGTTGCCGGAGCCCAGCAGGTTGTCGATCTGATCAAGGCCGGTGATTACGACGCTGCCCGCACCCGACTGAACACACTGTCTTCGGAAGGCTTTATCAAGGTGCGCAGCTATTTGCGCACTATGATCGATTCCAACAACCGTCAGATCAAAGAGGGTGCTGCGGCTGCTGCCGATCTGCGGAATTCTTCGGTGATGATGCTTGAAATCGGCGTAGTCATCGCCTTTCTGGTGGCAATCATGTTGGGGCTGTTGATCACCCGCATGATTACCCGGCCGTTGGCGGTCGCGGTAGCAAGTGCTCAGCGCATTGCCGGTGGCGACCTGACCCAACCGATTGTTTCTGATCGTGGCGATGAGGCCGGACAACTGCTGGACGCACTGTCCGACATGCAGACCGGTCTGAAAAATACCATTCAACAAATTGCCAGTGCTTCAGACCAGTTAGCCTCTGCTGCCGAAGAATTGAGCGCCGTTACCGATGAAAGCACCCGCGGACTGACTCGCCAGAACGACGAAATCCAGCAGGCTGCGACTGCCGTGAATCAGATGACTGCTGCTGTGGAAGAAGTGGCGCGTAATGCGGTGTCGACGTCCGAGGCGTCGAAGGCTGCAACCGATGATGCAGTCGATGGACGTGGTCAGGTGGATCATACGGTCAAGGGCATCACCACCATGGTGCACGAGATCACCGAGTCCACTGGCGCTGTGTCAGAACTGGCCGGGCATGTGCGTGAGATCAGCAAGGTGCTGGACGTGATTCGCAGTATCGCCGAACAGACCAACCTGCTGGCGTTGAATGCCGCCATCGAAGCCGCGCGTGCCGGCGAACAGGGTCGTGGTTTTGCGGTGGTGGCTGATGAGGTTCGTGCCCTGGCACACCGTACTCAGGCCTCGACAGTGGAAATCGAAGGCATGATCAGCACCGTGCAGTCCGGGGCCGATGGCGCTGTTGCGGCGATGGGCAAGAGCCTGTCTCTGGCCACCAATACTCAGGAGCTGGCGCTGCGTGCCGGTGCCGCGCTGGAAAAAATCACCCAGGGTGTGGCGACCATCAACGAGCGTAACCTGGTCATTGCTTCGGCTTCCGAAGAGCAGGCCCAGGTCGCACGCGAGGTGGACCGCAACCTGATCAACATTCAGGACCTTTCGACCCAGAGCGCCGCAGGTGCCAACCAGACCAGCGCTTCGAGCCAGGAACTGTCGCGACTGGCCACCTCGTTCAATTCGCTGGTCGCCAACTTCAAGCTTTGAGTCGTTTCAACACGGTACTGTCTGGCGCACGTCTTTGCCTTTTCGGTGGCTAATTTCCGCACTGGCATGAAAAAGGCGTTGCGCCCGACCGGGTCATTTCGCGCATCATAGGCGGACTCAGCCCGAGAGAGACTTTTCATGCCTGTCATTTTCAACACCCTGCGCCTGTCGCTCCCGAGAGTATCGTTATCATTTGTGGCCCTGCTGTGCTCTGCAATCTTTGCCAGTGCTGCGTTGGCCAGCGACGATACGCAACTGATCGAATCCATCAACGCCTATCGTGGTCAGGCACAGCGCTGTGGCGAGCAGGTATCCATGGAGCTGCCGCCACTGAACAGTGATGCACGTCTGGTGCTGCCCGCCATTGGCAATCTGGACCTTCAACAGGCGCTGACGCGTGCCTCCTATCCAATGGTCACTGTGCAGGCGATCAGTCTGTCCGGCCCCAATGACGCTGACTCGGCACTTAAAGCGGTGCTGGAGAGTTTTTGCCGAGTAGTGCTGGACCCGCAATTTGTCGACATCGGGGTTAGCCGGCAGGGGCGAGACTGGCGCATTGTCCTGGCACGCTCGCTGGTGGCTTCGCGTCTTGGCGATTGGCAGGTAGAAGGGCAAAAAATTCTGGAAATGGTTAATAACGCCCGTACCCAGGCGCGTCAGTGCGGAACGCAATCCTTCGCTGCTACCACGCCACTGGTCTGGAACGCTGTTCTGGGCACTGCCGCACAACGTCATTCGCAGGCAATGGCCAATCAGAACTTCTTTGACCACAAGGATCGCGACGGCCGTACGCCTGGCGATCGGGCCGAACTTGCTGGCTATATAGGCCAGCAGGTCGGTGAGAACATCGCTGCAGGCCAGGACAGCGCGCGCAAGGTGGTGGATGGCTGGCTGCTGAGCCCCGGCCACTGCGCCAACCTGATGAGTCCTGATTTCCGCGAGTTGGGAGCAGCCTACGCGATGGACCCGAAAAGTGACGCAGGGATTTACTGGACGACGATGTTCGGCACGCAGCAGTAGCGCCTGCTGCTGCCTTGAACCGGTGGGTTTAGAAGCGGAATGCCTGACGCCCGATGAGCAGCCATTGGCCATTCTGCTTCTGCCAGATCTGGAAGTTCTCGATTTCGGTCGGCACAACCTTGCCGCTGTTCACTGCCTGTGCCGAGAAATGATTGCGCACCAGAGCGGTATCGCCGGAAAGAATGATTTTCTGATTGAGCATCTTCAGTTCGTTAAAGGCGCTCTTGCCGGTCTCGATGTCTGCGATGAACGCTTTCTTGTCCTGAATGGTGCCGCTGGAGTGTCCATACGTGAGGTTGTCGGCGGTCAGCGCATTGAGTTGCTTTATGTCCTTGTGCCACATGGCTTGCGTGAGCTTGTCTACCGCCTCGGCAACATCAGTCTCGTCAGAAGTCGCCGCAGCGGCGTAGCCGGTAAACAGGCACAGAAACGCCATTAGCAGTGTCAGCTTTTTCATGTTCATCCCTTTTTCTTGTCGTTATTGAATGTGAGCGAAGCCCGCGCAGATGAGTAATTCATCTGTCGTCGTACAACTTAGGTCAGGGCAGGCCATTCGACAAGGAGAGATGCCGGG
>NZ_LJQT01000107.1:24448-32563 GCF_001400515.1 Pseudomonas meliae
TGCTTCCCGGCGATAGAGCTTAAACGCGGAACTGCTTGGTAAGACGGTTCAGGCCTGACGCCAGCGTCGACAACTCGGCAGTGGCGATGGCGGTCTGATTGGAGCCCTCGGTCGTCTGACTGGACAGGTCACGAATGCTGACCAGGCTCCTGTCGACCTCACGAGCAACCTGGGCCTGTTCTTCGGCAGCGGTAGCGATCATCAGATTGCGTTCGTTGATCTGGCTGATGGAGTCGGTAATTTCGAGCAGCGCCTTGCCGGCGCCATTGGCCATCTCCAGGGGCTTGTGTGCCTGAACGCTGGTCTGCTCCATGGCAGTGACAGCGTTGCCGGTGCCGGTCTGAATCGAGCCGACCATCTGTTCGATTTCGCGGGTCGATTGCTGGGTGCGGTGTGCCAATGCGCGTACTTCGTCCGCGACCACGGCAAAACCTCGCCCTGCTTCGCCTGCACGGGCCGCCTCGATCGCAGCGTTGAGTGCCAGCAGGTTGGTTTGTTCGGCGATGGCGCGGATCACATCCAGCACCTTGCTGATGTCCGTTGCCATGACCGCCAGGCCCTGCACCTCGGTTGAGGTGATCTGCACTTTGGAGACCATCAGGTTGATCGCCGTGACAGTCTCATCGACCTGCGCACGTCCGGCCATGGCTGCGGTGCTCGATTGAGACGTCACTTCCGATGCCGATGCGGCGTTGCTGGCCACTTCCTCTATCGCCGCGCTCATCTGGTTGACGGCCGTAGCTGCCATTTCGATCTCATTGCTCTGACGCTGAATGGTGCGCGATGCATCTTCGGTGACTGCGTGCATCTCTTCGGAAGTAGCGGCCAGTTGGGTGGACGAGTCGCCGATGAGAGTCAGGGCACTGCGCAGGTTGGCTTGCATCAACGCCAGTGCGGCGATCAGTCTGGCCGCTTCATCACTGCCGTCTTGTGGAATGTCTTTGCTCAGGTCATTGGCCGCAATGCGTTGCGCAATGTTCAGCGACTCACCGATCGGTTGAATCAGGCTACGGGTGTACATCCAGGCCAGCAGCAGGGTAGTAATCACGCCGACCGCGATAAAAATACTCACCATCAACAAGGTTTGCTGATAAGCAGATTCGGCTTGATCACCCGCTTTTTCCGCTTTGCTGTCGTTGATGCCGATGAGTTTTTTCAGCGTGTTTTCGACCTGATCAGCCGCAACTTTCATGTCGCCATTGGAAATAGCAACTGCCCCTTCCAGATTGCCCGCTGCAACAGAGGCCAGGTAGCGATCCTGGGCTGTTTGATAGTCGGCGTTGGCTTTGCGGAGCTCGTCGAATGCCTGACGCCCTTGAGGGGTAACGATCAGTTTGCTGAGAGAGTCCGAAAGACCGGCAATCAGCGAGCGGGCCTGCTGAATGTCGCTAAGTGCCTTGGTCCTGCGATCCTGCGGCTCAAGGGGGTTACGAAGTCGGGCGTTATTGCCCCTGATACCGACAAACTCCCTGTCCAGAGAGCCGAGCAGTTTTACGCTGGGTAGCACGTTGGTTTCGATGAATTTTTCTGCTGTGTTGAGAAGTGCTGCCTGACGCAAAGCCAGCAGGCCCAGTGCAACGATCATCAGGCAAAAAATACCGAAGCATAAAGCCGAACGCGGTGCAAGATTGAGTTTTCGCAATATCATTATTATTTCTCCGAAGTGGGCATCAGGCTATCGCCTGTCTTCGGGTTTTCTTGACGAGCTATACGTGCCCGGAATCGAGGTGTGAATCAGGTTGTCCGGATAAATGGTAAGCAAATATGTCACGGCCTGGCAGGTTTACATTTTAACCAGCATTTAAAGAGGGCTACCTGTCGCAGCCCGGTGAATCAGCGCTTTTCCATGCCCAGCATAAAAGTATCAATTGCTCGTTTGACCATGCTTTGAATCTGCTCGACGCTCAAGCGTGCGGGTGTTTGTTGATAGAGGCGAATATCGGTTTCCGCAGTCAGCAGCGAGGTGAGTTGCAGCGCTGCGATATGCGGATCAGTGGTACGTAGCTGGCCACGTTGCATGGCCGCATTCATCAGCGTCGCCACCGTTTTCAGGAATTCCCTGGGGCCTGAGTCATAGAACATTGTGCCGATGTCGGAGTGCCCGGATTCGGCCACTACCATGCGGTACACCGCCAACGCGCTGTCATCATTGATGAGTACCATCAACATTCGCTCCCCGAAGCGCGTGAACAGCGTTCGCAGGTCTAATTCTGCATCTGTGTCCTTGTCGACAGAGATCGCCAGTTCCGAAACGGCCTCGGCAAGATGAGCGTTTGCAACCCTGTTGACCACGGCGATGAACAGCTCCTCCTTGGAGGGGAAGTAGCTGTAGATCGTTGCTTTGGAGCCGCCCATCCGTTTGGTGACTTCATTCATCGACGCACGTTCGTAGCCCATTTCAAGGAAGACACTTGCTGCGGCATCGATGATGGCTTCGCGGCGTGCTTCAGTACGCACCTTCATTTATATCCTCAATCCCTTAGTGAACCGGGTAGTACAGTAAATGCAAAATTCTCTAGACCGGAACTGAACCGTTCGGTACGATTTCAGTCGGTTTCAAGGAGCTTACTGGAAAAGACAGCGCAGATAAATGCCGACGGATCGAGGCGTTCTATATTTTGCAAATCCGATGGCTGCGCCCAGCCATCCATTGCCCGAATTCATTCAACGATGGAGTGAAGAGGTCCATGAACATCATCGATTTCAAGAAACCCGTCAAACGCTCTTTTCGTGGTAATACGGCAGTGGTGCCTCAGCTTGAGAAAGTGCTCACCGTCATTCTGAAGACCGACGTTCCTGTGCTTATGGGCATATGCAGTGATGGACTGCGTAGCAGCAGCAGGATTCTGGGCGGAGAGTTCCATGCCGAATATTTCAGCGGCTCGGTGCAGGCTGGCGGCAGCAGTATGCAGGTTGAATTGTCATCCGAGCTTGCCTTTCTGGACACTCGTTTCACTCTGGTCACGCAATTGGGTGAATTGATCAGCGTTGAAAGCCAGGGTGTCCTGCTCATGGACGAAGTGGGTTAGCAGGAATTGCAGAACGGGGTCTGGCCGATCAGTGACGGCCATTACCAATGCACATGCACGCCGCGCTTCAAGGTTTCCCTTGGGCCTAATGAATGGCTGGAAAAGAGCGCCTTCATTGGCAAGACCGAATACATTCAAGACAATGAAACGCTGATCAGTTTTTATCGGATGAAGTCCTGATTCATCCCTTTGGTTAGGCGTGGAGCAGGCCGTTGCAGGCCTGCTCCGTTGTAACTGGTTAAAAAGTGACACTTGCGCTCAGGCGCGCGGTGCGCGGCTCGCCAACGTTGACCTGCAACTGGCTGCCTGTACTGGACGGGTAGTACTGCTTGTCGAACAGGTTATCGACGTTCAGTTGCAGGCGCGTCTTGTAACCGGCCATCGGCCCCTCCCAGCGTAGAAACGCATCGGCTACGGTGTAGCTGCTCATATAGAAGGTATTGGCATCATCACCAGCGCGCTCGCCCACATAGCGTGCGCCGCCACCTGCATGCCAGTCGCCCAGACCGGACGGGACTTGCAGATGGTGGGTGAGGTACAGGCTGGCCGTATGCTTGGGTGCCTGGCTAAGACGATTGCCCTTGTTGCTTGGATCATCCAGCACTTCGGTGTGGGTGTAAGCGTAAGTGCCGATCATGTCCCAGCGCTCGGCTATGCGCCCGGTCACGTCCAGCTCCACACCTTGTGAGCCGACCTTGCCAGCTGCTTCGCTGACGCCGGTCACGCCAGTGGGGGTGACGACGTTTTTCTTCTCGATGTCGAACACCGCGAGGTTGAGGTTAAGCGCCGGTGCCAGTGCATATTTGGCACCAACTTCGTAACTGCGGCCTTCTTCCGGGTCGAAGGTCGTGCCGTCATCGTTCACATCGTCGTTGGGCACGAACGAACGGCTGTAGTTGCCGTACAGCGAGAGGTCTTCATTGACCTTGAATACCAGACCGGCCATTGGCAGAAATACATCGTCATTCTTGTCCAGATTGGTGACTCGGCTAGCACCAAGGCCTTGTTTGATGTACTGGTCATAATGCTGATAGCGACCACCCAGGACCAGAATCCAGCGGTCATTCAGGTGCCAGTTATCCTTGAGGTACAGGGAAGATGAGGTCAGTTGATTGCTCAGGTTGCTGGTGGTCGTGCTGACGACACTGGGTTCGGCCAGGCTGCCGTAGCTGGGCGAAAAGATATTGAAGCCGTTTTGAGCCGTGTTGCGGTAGGTCTTGCCACGATACTTGTCGGAGTCTTCCTGCTCGGCACCGATCAACAGATCATGTTGCTGGCCAAGAATCTCTTGCTTGCCGATGAAGTCCCAACTGGCATAACGCGTTTCATAATCATAGTGACCGCCATTGGTCTGACGACGCAGCACACCACTGCTGGACAATGTGCTTGGCTGGGCAATCGAGAGGCTGTAGCGGTCGTTGTTCCAGCCGTAGGTCAGACGGGTTTTCCAGTCATCGCTGAGCTGATACTCGAAGCGCGCGGTTGCGGTTTCGCTGATGCCCACGGTATTGGCCCACTTTTCGTCGAGCCGCTTGTCATAGCTGATATCGGCCGGATGACCACCTGTGAACACTGTGCCGCGGTCGAACGGGCTGATGTAGTCGTTGTATTCGTAGGCGAACGTCAGGCTGGCGCGTTCTCCGGTCCAGGACAACGAGGGCGCGATCAGGGTGTGCTGATCGACGCCATAGTTACGCCAATAGTCCTCGCTCTGACGCTCTGCCACCAGTCGGTAGGCCAGCCCGGAATCGCCCAGCGGTCCGGTGGTGTCGATGCCGAAACTGCCACCGCCTTCGCTGTAGGCCGAGCCACTGAGCGTGGTGCTTTGCACATATTGCGGTTGTTTGCTGATCACGTTGATCACGCCACCCGGCTCCATCGCGCCGTACAGCAGCGATGCCGGACCTTTGAGTACTTCAACGCGCTCGGTGGTGGCACCGAAGTTTTTCGATACCACCGAGCGTACGCCATCGCGCAGGATCGAGCCGTCGTCGTTGGTACCGAAGCCACGCTTGATCACCGAGTCCTTGGTGTTGCCCAGTGTGTTGCCCTGGCTGACGCCGCTGACAAACTTCATGGCGTCGTCCAGTGAGCGCACGTTGTAGTCGGCGATGGTCTGCGGCGTTACCACATTGACCGACTGTGCCTCCTCCTTGATCGGTACATCACTTTTGCTCGCGGTACTGGTGCTTTCGGCGCTGTAGCCTTCCCGGCCTTCGGTAGCGGCGGCGGATACCTGGGTGGCAGGCAAGGTTGCGGTTTCAGCAGCATGCACTGCGCCGCTGGCGCACATCGCCAGTGAAAGTGCGGACAGCAAAAAAGGGCCGGGACGGCGAGGGCATTGGGAGGAGGTGCTCAAGGGAAATGCTCAGCAAGGACGTTAATAGCAATAATTGTAATTTGATACTGATTCTCATGTAAATAAATGATTGAGCCCCGTGCTCTGCAAACAGGGGCCTTTTCAGGTTATCAATGACTATCGACGTTGGCGTCAATCCGCTTGCCCATGCTGATGATGGGCTCGGGCGTGTACCCCAATGTTTGATAAAAAGCCTGCACACTTTCGTTGAACGTATGAATCTGCAGATTGATCTTGACGCAGCCAAGGTTCGTAAGAGCCTGTTCTGCGTGCCTGACCAGTGCTGTTCCCAGTCCTTTGCCACGCTGGTGCGGGGCAACTGCAACCGAATACAGCCAGCCGCGATGGCCGTCGTAACCGGCAAGAATGGTCCCGGTCACGCGGCCGTCCATGACGGCGACGAAAAACAGCCGGTCCCCGACAGCCAGTTTCTTGTGGATCGACAACTCCGGACGGTTATGCGGCATGGGGTCATTGAAGACGGTCTTCCACAGTTCGATGACGGCAAGGCGGTGATGCGGGTCTGAATACTCGACAATGCAGTTCATTGCGCGGTCTCTGGGTGATGAGCCCAGAGACTACTGCGTCGTGTCCGGCCATGTCTAACCGGCGTTCTTTGACGGCTGGTCCTGTGTTGTGACCCTGGGCAGTGATACCGGTGTATCAAGCAACGTACGGATGGCCCGACTATAAGCGGGCTGTCCGATCTGCATGCTGTTGTTGTGTGTACCGCCAGGCACCAGTATCAGCTTCTTGGGTTCCTGCGCTGCTTCGAACAGCTGCTCGCTGAAGCGTGCCGGTACGTAGCGATCCTCGGTGCCGTGCACGATCAGCACTGGCATGTGGATGTCTGCAATCTTGTCCAGAGAGTCGAACTTCTGCGACAGCAACCAGCGCACAGGCAGCGAGGTATTGGCCAGCGCTGTGGCCACATCGGCCAGGTTGGTGAAGGTGGATTCTATTATCAGCCCGCGGGCCTGAATCGGCGCGTTGCCCTTTTCTGCGTCATTGCCCAGTTCGGCTGCCAGATCCACCGCAACTGCCCCGCCCAGCGAGTGCCCATATATAAGTCTGCGTTGCGGATCGGGCTGCAGTTGTTTCAGGCGTGCCCAGGCGATGCGTGCATCTTCGTACACCGACTTCTCGGATGGCAGCTGGCCCATGCTCTGACCGAAACCCCGATAATCGATTGCCAGTATCGAGTAGCCCTGCGCCTTGAGTTGCTGGATACGGAACAACTGGCCGGTGAGGTTCCATCTTGAGCCATGCAGGTACAGCACGGCCGGGGCGTTCTTGTCCGATGCGGGCCACCACCAGGCGTGGATATTCTGCGATGGTCCAAATGACGGTGTGCTGAGTTCGATCTCCTGCACATCGGCGGGCAGGCCGCTGTACCAGCTTGCGGTGCCGGGCTCGATGCGAAACACCAGCTCGCGTTCCTTGTGCTCAAGCACTGCACAGCCGACCGGGAGGCCAATAATGATGGCTAACATGCAGACCCATTTGATCGGACGAGCCTTGAAGCGAGCCAGGGGCGAAATCGGCATAAGACGCATGATCCAGTCAACAAAGTGAAATAAATGCCGGTTCTGCGTCAGGGTTGCAAGATGAACCACCAAACATGGGTTACAGAATATTGCATAGCGGGGTTCCGGGTATGTTTTCAAGCTGAGCAATCATGATGTACACGCAAACCCCTACGCTTCAATACGTTGCGCCAAGAGGTCCGAATGCAGCGTCAACAAAGGCGCTCAATAGCACAATTCGTTATTGCAGTGCCCTTTTCGATAGCCGGGGATTATGCTGTGAAGGGACAGGCGCTGTATTTTTGTCACCAGCCGTCGCCCGAATCGCCGATCTGCTTAACGTTTACTCGCGCTTTCTTCAATTTCTTCAAGAGGTTACCGCTCATGTTCCATCACCGCCCCCTGGAAGAAAAAGACATCCCCACGATTTGCGAACTGCCGCAGAATGCCGACGAACTGTTCTACATGTTCCCCAGAGCGACTTACCCGCTGACTGCCTCGCAACTCAGCGAAGCACTGGAGACCCGACACGACTCGACCGTCATCGAGATGGATGGCGAAGTTGTCGGTTTTGCCAATTTCTCTCAATGCAAATTTCGCGGCCGTTGCTCGCTGGGTAATGTGATCATCGCTCCGAAGGCCCGCTCCAAAGGGGTAGGGCGTTACATGATTACCAGTATGATGGGGATCGCATTTGACAAGCACGAAGCGACTGAGCTGATTGCATCCTGCTACAACCATAACGTCCCCTTTTACCCGCGGATGGGCTTTCGCCCTTATGCCATCGAAGAGAAACGCGATAAACAAGGTGCCCGGGTGGCGCTGATCCATCTGCGTCTGTCTGGCTCGGAACAGTAAGTTTTTCATGCGGGGGCACGCACGGCCATTATTGCATCGGCCCGGGCGTGCCTTTTATCTTTAACCCGTTTTCAAGCGACTCGATAACAGTGTCTGGTTATTTTTCAGATAACGCCGTCCCGGCAGTCGACCGTTCGTCAGTATTTATGCTGCTTTCTAGTGTGACTTCTGTACGCCGTGATTCACGTCAGGCCGTAGTACGCTGGAAATCATTACGGTGAATCGTTTTTTCTGTTGATTCTTCAATAAGGGACAGCATTAAAAGGAGCAAGGATATTCGGTTGTGGAAGTTGCTAGAGTGGCTGCGAGAGGTGTATAACTCGTTTAAGGAGACGCTGAACAA
>NZ_LJQT01000110.1:0-6986 GCF_001400515.1 Pseudomonas meliae
AAATTCCTATGCATGAACGGTGTTTTCAAAGACATGTTGCTGTTCGGGCTGTTGCGCTCGCAGTACGAACCAGCAGAGGCCGCGCAATGACTGACTTCAATCCGGATCGCCGACGCATCATTACCGGCGTGGCCGGTGCCACGCTGCTATCGATCCTCAGCCCGTTTGCCCGCAGCGCAGGTGTCGATTATCCGTTCACGCTGGGCGTGGCATCCGGCGACCCGCTGCCTGACGGCTTCGTGATCTGGACACGCCTGGCGCCACAGGTGATGACAGCCACGGGCGACGGCGGCCTGAAAAAACCCGTCGAAGTACGCTGGAAAATCGCCAGCAATGCAGCGATGACTCGCGTCGTACGTACGGGGCAAGCGACCGCTCAACCGCGCTTTGCTCATTCAGTACATATTGAAGTGGGTGGTTTGCAGCCTGGACGTCCCTATTGGTATCAGTTCGAAAGTCTGGGCGCGCAAAGCGCCGTGGGTCAGGCCTGCACTGCGCCGCTGGCAACCGCCATGGTCTCGGCACGGTTCGGCTTCGTGTCGTGTTCGCATTGGGAGGCGGGATATTTCAGCGCCTACAGGCACCTGGCTGCGGAGCGACCTGACATGGTGTTCTTTCTCGGCGACTACATCTATGAAATGAACGTTTCTCCCACAAACATACAGTTCCCGCGCCGCCATGCCACCTCAGACCCGATGGACCTGGCGGGCTATCGCAACCGATACGCGCAGTACAAGACTGACCCGGACCTGCAAGCGCTGCATGCCTGCGCGCCGAGCGTCGCCACCTGGGATGATCACGAAGTACAGAATGACTACGCCGCGCAGTGGTCCCAGGACCCGAACGTTCCTGTGGACAGCTTTCTACGTCGCAGAGCCGCCGCTTATCAGGCGTTTTACGAGCACATGCCCTTGCGCGCGAGCAGCCTGCCCAAAGGACCGGACATGCGTATTTACCGGAACCTGGACTATGGCCGCCTGTCACGTTTCCATGTACTCGACGGTCGGCAATATCGCTCCGAACAGGCATGCATCCAGGCCAACGGCAGCCGTCGAGGCTACGTAGCGCCCAGCGACTGCCCGGATCTAAGTGACCCGAAACGCACCATGCTCGGCTGGGAACAGGAAGCCTGGCTGGACCGCAGCTTCGCTGAGTCCCCCGGACAATGGAATGTCATTGCCCAGGACTTGCTGGTCGCTCCACTGGAACAGCGCAATCTCAAAACGCAGGCGCTGGGCCACTGGACCGACGGCTGGGACGGCTACGCGGCGACCCGCGAGCGCATGCTGGCATCCCTGCAACGCCAGCAGACCCGCAACCCGGTGTTCTGGGGTGGCGATATCCATTCGTTCTGGACCACCGACCTGCACGCCGATGCGGGCAATCCGGACTCAGCCGTCGTCGCCACTGAATTCGTCGGCACCTCGGTGACATCCGGCGGACCGCCATTCGACGCCTTCAACAGCATTCTGGGGCTCAACCCCCACGTGAAATTCTTTGACAGCCGCCAGCGTGGCTATGTGGCGGTGGACCTCAGCGAACAGCAGATGCTGACCCGCTTCCAGGTGGTGTCGGATGTGCTCGACCCTGCAGCCAGCGTGTCGACGCTCAAGCGCTTTGCGGTGGAGGCTGGCAAGGCCGGGGCGGTTTCTGGGTAGGCGATTCTTGGGGAGGGCAGCACTTGGGACAGTATTGTCCACTGTGAAGAGACAGTAAAACGCACTTCAGGCGCTTTTTCCGTTTCCGGTGAACTACTAACCTGAGCCCACGTTGAACGCCACACCTTACCTACCCAAACGAAAGGACTTGACCATGAAAAACGCCCCTTACAGCCGCCTGAACAAAGATGACGCCATCGTGCTGCTGATCGATCATCAGACAGGCCTGATCTCGCTGGTACAGGACTTCTCGCCGAACGAGTTCAAGAATAACGTCCTGGCCCTGGCTGACCTGGCCCGCTTCTTCGAACTGCCGACGATCCTCACCACCAGTTTTGAACAAGGCCCCAACGGCCCTCTGGTGCCGGAACTCAAGGCCATGTTCCCCGATGCGCCATACATCGCCCGTCCAGGCCAGATCAACGCCTGGGACAACGAAGATTTTGTAAAGGCAATCAAGGCGACCGGCCGCAAGCAGTTGATCATCGCCGGGGTCGTGACTGATGTGTGCGTGACCTTTCCGACCCTGTCGGCACTGGCTGAAGGCTTTGAAGTGTTCGTGGTCACCGATGCATCCGGCACCTTCAACGCCACTGTCCAGCAAGCCGCCTGGTCGCGTATGACCCAGGCAGGTGCGCAGTTGATGAACTGGTTCTCGGTGGCCTGTGAGCTGCACGGTGACTGGCGCAACGATATCGAAGGGCTGGGCAACCTGCTGTCCGAGCGGATCCCGAACTACCGTAACCTGATGAACAGCTATTCGGCGCTGACTGCCCGGTAGAGGCCCTGCTTCAAATCAACTCCCACGTATCATTGGCCTGCCTGCAGAATGTGTTGTCCTGCTTTTCAGTGGTGCCACCGTTGGCTTCCAGGCTTACAGAAAGCGGTCGACAAGTAGTCTCGGCCGCTGTTTTGCCAGAGGGCAAGGAAGAGATTGAGCCCAGATCGAATGCTTCAGTCTCTTTGCTGGCCGACACATTCATATCGTCGAACCTGACTGCAGCAAGCCTCTTTCTGGTATCGGCATCGGACTGCGTCATCACGTAGTCCTTGTGCACGTAGCCCACGGTCACGCCCTTGCGCCCCACCAGAATCCAGTCACCGGTAGAACCCACGGCAGTGAATTGCGTATTGCCCGGCAGGCTGCCCACCTTGTCAGCGTTCATGTTCGGTGCAGAGCGCACGTTGAGGGTAGACCGGGTGACATAGGGTTGATTGATAAGCTTCATCGACGGCACGCCCTGAATGTTGGGCGTGCGTTTGACATCGATGGTCCGGACCGCCTTGAACTCCGGGCCTGGCGTGATCCGGGCGCTTGCATTGGAGTGATCGGAACGCCAGATGGCCGTGGGCTGCGCTACAGGAGTTGCGGGCTGACTCAGAACTTCCTGAGTGCGCAGCGCCAGTGCCTGTTTATCCCTGTCGTCGAGCAACTGACCGATGCGGTTACCAATATAGCCGCCGATGCCTGCAACGATCAGCGCGGCTGCGATCTGACCGTTACCCTTGCCCATCGTTGCACCGACCGCCAGACCGGCAATACCGCCGATCACAGTACCCGCCTGTTCCTTGCTGATGCCCATCTGCGCGCATCCGGTGACTGAGGTGGCGATGCTTACCGCCAGAATTGATGCAACGAATTTCTTGCGCACGGGGCTTACTCCCTTTTGAAACGTTTTACTCGGCGTTGAGCAGAGGTCTGGTCAAGTTGTACAACATGGCTTCTGCAGACATCGCCCAATGAAAGACACCGGCCATGAGGGTCGGGCCGGCCTCGATGTCCTTGAACGCAGTGCGATAGCCTGGCGATTGAATGATTGCGTTACCGGCGAGCAATGGAACCACCACGATCAGGGCCACCGCTGCCGCTCTGACGGCGACAAGCCTCTTCTGTATGAACGCGCGCTGCTCGACGGTCGACAACAACAACCCGACGATATTGAGCGCGCCCATGAAAAGACCACTCAGCAACGACCAGGGTACGAACCACATGTTTTTGAGGACGCTCAGGCTCTGTGCGCCATGCACATCAGTGCGCGCGACGTCGCTGGCCATGTTGCTGGCGATGCCATTGAGGTACGTGTTGAACTGACTGGGCGTGGCAAGCAGGTCCATTCCCTCTACGTAGAGCGGGCCCAGGACCTGACGCGCCATGCCGCGCACCTGCGCAGTGTTGGCCATCGCCTGACGGCTACGCAGGCCTGAAGGCATCGCCAAAGCGTAGTCTTCGGCGCTCGGCGGGGCCTGTTGCAGGGCTGCGTTCGGGAGGGCAAGCGGTTTGCGTTTATTGCCCGCTACGCCAGAGCGCCGCAAGGCTTCTACCTTTGCGTATTAAAGACCGGGATGACTTCCGCTTGCAGCCGGCTGTAGAGCCTATCGGCGTTGCGTCGGGCATAGCCCTTGAAGACGGTTTGGGCGAAGCCCTGAAAATTGTGGCCAATCTGCTCGACGTACGAGCCCTGAACACTCATGAGTACGCCAAGATTGGCGATGAAGGCCTTGCCCTCGCCCTTGTCGCGATATTCCTGATAGGGAATGCCGGGTATCTGCACCGAATCGTAGAGCAGGCCTTTTTTCGTCACGTAGGCGTAAAGGCTGTAAACCCGCAGATCGGCAGGAAACGCTTCAGCAATCGCGTCCGGGACCACACCCTGAACCCACCAGGTCAGCGGGGCCAGTACCACGGTACTGAGCAGGATGGAGCGCATGAGATGCTGCTGATGTCCCCATTTCCCATGAGCCCAGATACACAGGCGCCAGGCCGCCAGGCACACGCTCACTGCGGCAAGGCTCTGCCCGTATATTTCAAGCGCCTGCAGGTTTTTGAGGGGAATATCGGCGCCAGCCTTGTTCAACAACTCTGCGTTGAACAGCAAGCCACCGATCAGGCAAAGGGCATTGAGAACGGTAAGTACAGCAAGCAGCATCCAACCAATCCTTGTCAGAGTGGAACCAGTGATTCACAACACTTGAGTGCGAAGGTGCCCACTGACCAACTGCGGCGCATTCTGCCTGCCGTCCAAAAATGATGCCAGAGCTATCAGGTGTTGCCGGTCGTCCGTGCCCTGCAACACCTGAAATACCGACAGTGACGTCAGCTGCTACTTCAACTGATTGGCAAACCGACCCACAGCGCCTACCACCTGTTTGGCCCCCTCCTGAATCTCGACGATCACCGCGCCCGCCTCGTTGGCCAGCAAAAGACCCTGTTCCGCCTGAGTGCGGCTGTTGGCCATGCCGCGTACCGCCTCATCGGCCAGCGACTGGTTTTGCTGCACGACGCTGACGATCTCTTCGGTCGCGGCGCTGGTGCGGCCGGCCAGTTGGCGGACTTCATCGGCGACCACGGCAAAGCCCCTGCCCTGCTCACCGGCGCGCGCGGCCTCGATGGCGGCATTGAGCGCCAGCAGATTGGTCTGCTGGGCAATGCCGCCGATGGTCTGCACGATGGAGCTGATCAACAGGGACTGCTTGCCCAGTGCTTCGATGCCTGAGGAAGCCGACTGCATCTCTTCGGATATCTTGCGCATGGTCTGCACAGTGTTCTGCACCACATCCGCGCCGCGCTGGGCGCTGACGTCGGTCTGCTGGGAGATTTCAAACGCCACGCTGGCCGCCTGGCTGACTTCATCTTCGCGGGCGACCTGATCGGTCACCAGCGTGGCGAACTTGACGACTTTGTAGAGTTTGCCCTGAGCATCATGAACCGGGTTGTAAGTAGCCTCCAGCCAGACCTCACGCCCGCTGCTGTCGATACGCTTGAAGCGCCCTGCGACGAACTCGCCGCGGTTGAGCATCGCCCAGAACTCCCGGTACGGTGCCAGTGAAGTTTCAGCCGGATCACAGAACATGCTGTGGTGCTTGCCCTTGATCTGCGCCAGGTTGTAACCCATGCCACGCAGAAACTGGTCATTGGCCGTGAGCACGTGACCGCCAAGATCGAACTCGATCACGGCGGTAGAGCGCAGCAATGCCTGAATGAACGCAGAGTTCTCGGCAGCGGTCTCGACGGTCTGGGTGATGTCCGACCCGTAGCATTGCAAGGTCACCAGTTTGCCTTGGTCATCCAGAACCGGCTGCCACATGGCACGAATCCACACCAGACTGCCGTTGGCATGCAGAAAACGGTAGTTGTCGATCACCGACTCACCTTTCTGCACCGCCAGCTTGAGGTTACGGTAGCAATCGAGCTGTTTGACGTAGGACGGCACCATCTGGTCCAGATCCTTGCCCAGCAACTGGTCGGCAGAATAACCAAGCGCCCTTAAGAAGTTGTCATTGGCATGGACGATACGGTTGTTGGCGTCCAGACTCAGCGACACCATACGCGCGTCCATCCCTTTCTGCATTTGCCGATACATCGATAACTCGGCGTGTTGTGCCTGTAATTCCTTTTTCAAGCGAGTGTTGAACATGACGGCACCAGTAGTGGGTTGTACGTATGTATCGGCCTAAGCGTAGACGGGATTAAGGCGTTTCGTCTGATGATGGCAGATTGAATTGATGTGGGTTGCCCGCATAACCGGGGCCTGCAATTGCGGAACCTTGAATGGGCAGGCTGATAACGAATGTGCAAGGCGAAACAAAATGCAGGAGCCATAGGTCACAACGGGTTGACCAGCTATTGCCTGCTAGACTCACTTACTTGCAGCAACGCCATTAAGGACCCTCAATGATGCGACGCATTCTGATCACCGGTGCAAACGGTTTTGTCGGGCAGATGCTGTGCCGTAAGCTGCAGCACGCCGGGCACCATATTGTTGCATTGGTGAGCCCTGACTCTCCCCGCTCCGCTTATGCTGCCGAATCGCTGCATTGTGACATTCGCGACGCCGCTGGCCTTGAGCAAGTGGTGTCTCAGGCAAATCCCACTCACGTTGTGCATTTGGCGGCTATTACGCATGTGCCTACCAGTTTCCAGGACCCTCTGGCCACCTGGCAAACCAACGTCATGGGCAGCGTGAACCTTCTACAGGCATTGCAACGCAAGGCCCCTCAGGCATTTGTGTTGTTTGTCAGCTCATCGGAAGTCTACGGCGAGGCATTCAAGCAGGGTATTGCGCTCGACGAAAACAGTGTCTGCAAACCCATGAATCCCTATGCCGCCAGCAAACTTGCCGCCGAAGCGGCCTTTCATGAGTACTTTCGTCGTGGCCAGAACGGTATTGTCGTACGTCCGTTCAATCACATTGGTGCCAGGCAATCGGCTGATTTCGCGACCGCGTCATTTGCTCGTCAGATCGCCTTGATAGAAGCAGGCAAGCAAGCACCACAGTTGAAAGTCGGCAACTTGCAAGCGGCGCGAGACTTTCTAGGAGGGTGTAGACA